>JANMPW010000315.1:0-2416 GCA_031370065.1 Acidobacteriota bacterium | reverse complement strand
ACGTTCGGCGGCGACATCCGCGCGGGCTCCGTCAGCGGCGACGCGCGGCTCGAGACGAGCGGCGGGGACCTCGTCGTCCGGTCCGCCGGCGGCGCCGTCATCGCGCGAACAGGCGGCGGCGACATCGTCCTGAAGAAGGTGGGTGGCCCCGTCACGGCGCGCACGTCGGGTGGCTCGATCAGCTGCGAGGTCGCCAGCACGGGCTCTCCCGGGGGAGAGCTCTCGACGAGCGGCGGCGACGTGACGGTGACCCTGCCCGGGAACTACAGGGCCGACGTCGAGATCCACGTGACCGGCGGAGACGTGGATTCCGACGCCATCGTTTCCCAGTTCCCCGAAGTCACGGTCTCGCGCCGGGCGGGTTCGATCTCGGGCGAGGGAAAACTGAACGGCGGTGGTCCGAAACTCACGATCCGGTCGAATTCCGGCACCGTGACGATCCGCAAGGGGCCGGCCGCCTGATTCAAGTGAACCCCGGGCAGGAGTCGACGGCTTCGGTACAATGATCTGAACATGGGTTCGGCTTCGCCCCCTCCGACGCAACGGCCACCTGCCCCTTCGGGCGGCGATCCCCTTTCGCCGTCGGAGACCTCGTCCCGGTTCCGGTTCCAGCAGCGCAGCGTGACGATGGGCCCCTCGGGGGCCTCTATCCTCCTCGTGATCGGCGCCGCCATCGCGGGGGCGTGGTTCTATCTGAAGCCCCCCGGTGAGATCAGCTCTCAGCCGCTCCAGAAGTACGCCGGTTTCGAGTCGAACATGGAGGCGGTGCCCCTCCGCAGCTGCACGCCGCCGGGCTGCGCGGCCGTGTATCTGACGCCCATTATCGGCAAGGTTTCGCTGGAGGCTCTCCCCGGCGCGCTCAGGCACGCGAGCGAGCTCGAGCAGCAGGGGATCGAGTGCTTCATCGTGCTCGGTGAGGAGCCCGTGAAGGAAGCGGTCAAGCGCGCGCGGGGAATCCGCCGGCCCGTCGTTTTCGACCCGCATGGAGAGTGGGCGAAGGAGTCCGGAATCGAGAAGGCGCCCTACTGGATCGTGTGGCGGACGGGCGGAAACATCCGGCTCCGAAGCCGCGAACCCGTTTCGGCCGCAGAGATCGCGTCCGCGGTTCGCTGAGGAGGACGCATGGCCCGAGGCGCTCCAGGACCTGTTGTGCCTTCTCGCTACGCGGCCGCCCTCGGGGACGACGATCCGGTCGCGGTGATGGCCGAGACGCCGGACCTCATCCGGAAGCTCCTGCGGGGGCTCTCGGAAAAGCAGCTCCGGGCGCGGCCCGCGCCGGGCAAGTGGTGCATTCAGGAGATCGTCTCGCACCTCGCGGACGGTGAGGTCATTCTCGGGAGCCGCTTTCGGTTCATTGCCGCGCACGACCGACCCCCGCTGATGGGGTACGACCAGGACGCGTTCGTCGAGCGCCTCGGTCCGCTGAACGGAAGAGCCGTCGACCTGGCCGACGACTTCGCGATGGCGCGCGCGGTGAACCTCGGGCTCCTCGAGCGCCTGCCGGAAGACGCGTGGGACCGTGTCGGCCTCCACGCCGAGCGGGGCGAAGAATCGATTCGTTCCCTCGTCGCGATGTACGCGGGTCACGACCGGATTCACCTCTCGCAGATCGAGACGATCCGCACGGGACTTTTCCCGAAGGCTGGAAAGAAGCGAGCGGTGCGAAGGCCCGCGAAGACGGCGCGGAAAAAGACCCCGAAACGACGCTGATCACCCCCGCGTGACCCTCGCGGCCCAGTGCGCGAGCGGAGCCGCGGATGGGCGAATGAGCCGCGAGAGGGCGCCTCCCGAAAAGAAGGGCCGGAAGAGACGGGAATAGAGAAAGCGCCGGCCCGCGATCTCGCGGTGGCGCCGGAGATGCTCGCGCCGGAGGCCTCCCGCGTCGAGGGTCCCGGCGAGAAAGCCTGTGAGCGGCGCCGCCGCGGCGTCGCCGAAGAGAAGCGCAAGGGACATCCCGGTGCCGGTGTACGGGTCGATCACGCCCGCGGCGTCCCCCACGCAGAGCACGTCTCCCGCGAGCGCGCCGTGATCGCCGAGGAGCACCGGCTCGGAGAAGAGCGGGGGCCCGGGAACGGCCGTGAGGCCGTCCAGATCCCGCGCAAGGGCGGCGCTCTCTCGCGAAAGGCGCGCGAGCAGCTCGTCGAGATCGTCGTGGGCCTCCTTGACGACCGTTCGGGACGCCAGCGCGGCGAGGTTGACGAGCCCTCCCTCGACGCGCGACAAGCCGACATAACCGCCTTCGAAGAAATGGAGGACGGCGCGGCCGGCGAGATCCCCGCTTTTTCCCGCGAGGGTCTTCCCGAATCCGAAGAGAGAAGCCTTTCGTCGAATGAAAGCTCGGCCGAGGCGGCCATCCAACGGGCTGTAGCGTCCCCACGCGCCCACGACGGCGCGCGCGGCGAGCTCCCCGCTTTGG
>JANMPW010000314.1:0-1902 GCA_031370065.1 Acidobacteriota bacterium | reverse complement strand
CGTGCTTGGCCGGACGGCGAAGGTGCGCAGCCTCTACTACCGGCGGGGAGAAAGAGGGTGGAAGCCATGATCATTCCCATCGAGCCCGGGGAGAGGATGGACGACGACGTCGCCACCCTCGATTCCCCAGAGAAGGGCTTTCTCATAGTGGGCGCCGGCTTGCACGCGGCCGCGAGCCGCGACGCAGTCCGTCAGGTGCGCGCCCGGGCCCACCTCGACGCCGTCCCAGAGGGTGGACCGGAGGATCCGCGCCCCGGCGCCGACAGAGACGCGGCCGAGAACGCTCTCGGAGACGGCGAAGCCGGACGGCGCTTCTCGGAAGAGGACATGCTGCCGGTCATCGAAGTGCCCGCCTCCCTTCGGAAACGTTCCTTCGCGCTCGAGCGCTTCGAGCGACGCGCGCAGGAAATCGCCCGGGCGGCCGAGATCGGCGTGCGGGCCATGATGCAGGACGAGGCCCAGTTCTTCCCGCCCCTCGTCGAGCAGCGGCTGCCACAGGTGCGCGACCAGGGCCGTCTCTCCGGGAGGGATGCGCGCGAGCAGCCGGGGCGCGAGCACGCAGACCCCGGTGTAGAGCAGCGGCCGTGGGCTGCGGACGCCGAAGGCCGTGATGCGGTCCCCTTCGGCCTGAAGCGGCGTGTACTGCTCCGGGTTCCGGTTTTCCGCGACGAGGAGCGTGGCGGCGCGCCCCGAGTCCCGGTGGCGGGCGAGCAGGGTCGGGAAGTCGGGCTCGATCGCGGCGTCGGAGTTGACGACGAGAAAGTCCCCGCCCGACAGGAACCCTCCGGCGTTGCGCAGCGCGCCGGCGGTGCCGAGGATTGTCGGCTCCTCGAAAAACGCGAGCTGCGGCAGGTCCGTCGGTTCCTGGCCCAACTGGCGCTCGATCTCCTCGCCCAGGTGATGGAGATTAACCGCTACTTCGCCGACGCCGGCCTCGCGAAGCCGCCGGAGATGTGCGAGCGCGAGGGGAACGTTCAGAAAGGGTAGGAGCGGCTTGGGGACCGCTTCTGTCACCGGGCGAAACCGCGTCCCCTTCCCAGCGCAAAGGAGGATCGCTTTCAGCGCTGCGCCCACGATTCACCGCTCACGATTCACGCCGTCCAAACCATGTCGGCGGGCAGCGAGGGCTCTTCCTTGCGACGCCGCAAGTAGAGCTCGGCGTAGGAGTACGGAATCGCTTCACTCGGGTCGAGCGCGAGCTGGCCGATCAGCTTGCGAATCCCGATCGGGTCGCCCTCGATCTCGACGAAGGTGCCGATGGGCGTCTCGTCGAGCGCGACGATGCAGCCGCCGGCGTCCCACTCCTCGCGCCGCTTCTCGTAGCGAAAGCGCCGCTCGAGCCCGAGGCCGGCGAGAATTGCCTCCGCCTCGCCCGCATCCGAGACCTCGACCTCCCGTTCCTCGCGGATCTTGACGCCGTCCTGGAAGCGCGCTGCTCCCTTGTACGTGAGGATCGCTCGGCCGGCGGCGCGGCGCAGGCGCACCGTGCGCCCGCTGCCGGAAAGCCCGTGCGCAGCGTCGTCGTAGAGGTCGTTCGACTCGTCGTGGCGCGGCGCGTGCAGGGTGGCGCCCGCGTCCCGGAGCTTGTCGCGAACGGCGCCGAGGTCGGGCGCGGGGATCTTGACCTCGATCTCCTCGCGAATTCCCTTGTCTCCGGCCGCCGTCACGGAAGCAGGGAGCGCGCGATTTCCTGGGCCCGCTTTCCATCCACGCGGCCCCGATGGCGCGCCATGAGCTCTTTCATCGCGAGGCCGACGTCCTTCTGGGCAGAAAGTCCCTTTTCCTTGATCAGCTCGCGCAGCATGCTCTCGATCTCGGCGTCGCTCAGGCCCTTGGGAAGGTACCCGTCGAGGATCGCGAGCTCCTCGGTCTCGGCGTCCACGAGGTCCTGGCGGCCGCCCT
>JANMPW010000231.1:0-6815 GCA_031370065.1 Acidobacteriota bacterium | reverse complement strand
GAACGAGATGGCCCGCGCCAAAGGAGTGCCGATCGCCGGCAAGGACTTCAAGACCGGCCAGACCCTCATGAAGACGATCATCGCGCCGGGGTTGAAGGCGCGCATGCTGGGGCTCAAGGGCTGGTTCTCGACGAACATCCTCGGCAACCGCGACGGCGAGGTGCTCGACGATCCGGGCTCCTTCCGCTCGAAGGAAGTCAGCAAGGCCTCGGTCCTCGACGCGATCCTGGAGCCCGAGCTCTACCCCGAGCTCTACAAGGACTACTTCCACAAGGTGCGCATCGAGTACTACCCGCCCCGCGGCGACGCCAAGGAGGGCTGGGACAACATCGACATCGTCGGCTGGCTCGGCCAGCCGATGCAGATCAAGATCGACTTTCTCTGCCGCGACTCCATCCTCGCGGCGCCCGTCGTCCTCGATCTGCTCCTCTTCCTCGACCTCGCCGGACGCGCTGGCCTCTCCGGCATCCAGGAGTGGCTGTCCTTCTACTTCAAGTCGCCCATGTCGCGGCCAGACCTGAAGCCCGAGCACGATCTCTTTGTCCAGCACCTGAAGCTCACGAACACGCTGCGGATCCTGGTGGGCGAAGAGGTGCTGGACCATTCGGGGTTGGACTATTACGAGGGCGACACCGCCGGCGCCTAGCGGAGCGACGGTCACGCACTACCGTCATCCCGAGCGCAGCGAGGGATCCCGGGCTCGACGTGCCGCAGAGGCTCGCATGACCGTGGCTCAAGTCCACAAGATCCTCCACGTCGACATGGACGCGTTCTACGCGTCCGTCGAGCAGCGGGACGATCCCTCTCTGCGCGGCCGGCCGGTGGCCGTGGGGGGACGGCCCGAGAGCCGCGGCGTCGTCGCGGCGTCGAGCTACGAGGCGCGAGCCTTCGGCGTCCGCTCCGCCATCCCGATGGCGCGGGCCGTGCGCCTCTGCCCGGACCTCGTGATCATCCGGCCGGACTTCAAGAAGTACGCCGCGGTCTCGCAGCAGGTCTTCGCGATCTGCCGCAGCGTGACGCCCCTCGTCGAGCCGCTCTCGCTCGACGAGGCGTACCTCGACGTCACCGAGAACGCGTGGGGCGAGCCGCTCGGCGTCGCCGTGGCGCGGCGCCTCAAGGCGCAGATCCGCGAGGAGACGCTCCTGACGGCCTCCGCCGGCGTCGCGCCAAACAAGTTTCTGGCCAAAATCGCCTCCGGCTGGAGAAAGCCGGACGGCCTGACCGTCATCGCGCCCGAGCGCGTGGAGCGGTTCCTACAGGGGCTTCCGGTGGACGCACTCTGGGGCGTCGGCCCCGTGACGGCCGGCAGGCTCCGCGCGGCAGGCATCGCCCGGCTGGTCGACGTTCGCGCCGCGCCCGCGGAGCTGCTGCAGGCGGCCGTCGGGAGTTGGGCCGGCTCGCTGCGCAACCTCTCCTTCGGCATCGACGACCGCGCGGTCAATCCCAGCCAGGAACGCAAGTCCATCGGTTGCGAGGAGACCTACGCGAAGGACCTCGAGGACATCACGGTCATCCGCGCCGAGGTCGACGCCCTCGCCCGCCGCACCGCCGGCATCCTCGGCCGCAAGCGGCTCTTCGCGCGGACCGTCGTCCTGAAGCTGCGCTACGCGGACTTCCGCACGATCACGCGCAGCCAGACGCGCCAGCCAGCCACTCGCGAGCCCGACGAGATCGCCGCGCGCGCCACTGCGCTGCTCGAGAAGACCGACGCGAGCGAGATGCCCGTGCGCCTGCTCGGCGTGTCCGTTCACGGCCTCGGCGCATCGAGCGAGGCGGCCGCTCTGCCGCGGCTCGACCAGCTCGACCTCCCGGTCGACTAGGCAACCGTCCGTCTACTTGCCCGTGGTAATGCCGTGGCGGATGGCGGCAAGCGGCGCCGCATCGTCGTCAGCGACGCCCGTCTCCGTGGCCCGTACCCCGAGCGCGCGGAAGACAGCGTCGAGGTCCTCGGTCGGCGGCCGTGTGGCCATACGCGCGTAGAGCTTCGCGAGGACCGGCAGCCCGACCGCGCGGTCGCCCGCGTCGAGGACCCTCTCGAGGCTCCACGTAACGGTGACGTTGCCGCCCGCGCGCACGATGCCGCGCAGGGCGTCGTCGAGCGACTTCCGGCCACCAGTCTTCTGCCGGATCGCGACGTCGGCGTCGAAGCAGAAGAGCGCCCCGCCCCAGTACGTGGCGGCCCAGGTGCGCGCGCCGTCGAGACCGCCCGGGTTCAGCGCCTGCTGGCCGCGCGGCAGGCCCCAGAGGATCCACTTCCAGATACCGTCGGCCGGCGCGAGCTGGGCGCGCGCACGGACGAGCGGCTCGACGTAGGTCGCAAGGCCTTCCTCGAGCCAGGCGTGGCCCCGCATCGAGGGACAAGCGAGGTGGACCATCTCGTGCACGAGCTCCCAGTTCGACGCGAGGTCCGCGGGCGTGGCCGCGTCACCGACGGAAATCTCGATGGTCGCTTCGCCGCCCGAACCGTCCGTGCGCCCGCTGGCGATGCGTCCCGGTCCTCCGCCGTGGATCGTCAACACGACGCGCTCGACGGGAAACGTTCCGTAGTACGCGGCGACGGCGCGCGCGGCGCCCTCGACCCACGCCAGCAGCGCCTGTTCCGACAGCAGCGCCGGCCGGCCGGCCAGCACTACCTCGACGACACCTCCCGGCACTTCGATTCGCGGATTCGCGGGGGGCGCGACCACGGCGGCCGTCGCCGCGAGGATCCAGGGGCCGATGAGGGTCAGCGCTTAGCGCCTTTCCATCGGCACGAACGCGCGCTCGCCCTCTCCGAGATAGACCTGCCGCGGCCGCGCGATCTTCTCTTCGGGATCCTCGAGCAGCTCCTCCCACTGGGCGAGCCACCCGGCCGTCCGCGGGATCGCGAAGAGGACCGTGAAGGCCTCCGTCGGAATGCCGATCGCCTGGTAGATGAGGCCCGAGTAGAAGTCGACGTTCGGGTAGAGCTTGCGCTTGACGAAGTAGTCGTCCTGGAGCGCGATGCGCTCGAGCTCGAGCGCGATGTCGAGCAGCGGGTTCCTGCCGGTGACGTCGAAGACCTCCTCGGCCATGCGCTTGATGATCTTGGCGCGCGGGTCGAAGTTCTTGTAGACCCGGTGCCCGAAACCCATGAGACGCTTCTCGCCCTTGCCCTGCTTGACCTCTTCGATGAACGCCGGCACGCGCGACACCGAGCCGATCTCCTTGAGCATCCTCAGGACTTCCTCGTTCGCGCCGCCGTGGAGCGGCCCGTAGAGCGCGGTGGCAGCACCCGCAAGGGCCGAGTATGGATCGGTGTGCGCGGAGCCGATGTTGCGCATCACGGCCGTGCCGCAGTTCTGCTCGTGATCGGCGTGGAGGATGAAGAGCACGTCGAGCGCGCGCACCAGAACCGGGTTCGGCTTGTAGTTCTCGGCTGGCGTCTTGAACAGCATCGTGAGAAAGTTCTCGCCGTACTCGAGGGCGTTCGAGGGATAGACGTACGGCATCCCCATGCTGTGCTTGTAGGCGAAGGCGGCGATCGTCGGCATCTTCGCGATGAGACGGTGGATCTGCTTCGTCCGTCCGGCCGCGTCGTGCACGTCGCGCGCCTCCGGGTAGAAGGTCGACATCGCCGCCACCGTTGCGATCAGCATGCCCATCGGATGCGCGTCGTGGTTGAACGTATCCATGAGCTTCTTCAGGCTCTCGTGGATCATCGTGTGGTATGTGATGTCGTGGACCCACTTCTCGTACTGGGTCTTGCTCGGCAGCTCGCCATAGAGAAGCAGGTATGCCACCTCGAGGTACGTGCACTTTTCGGCCAGCACCTCGATCGGATAGCCGCGGTACCGGAGGATTCCCTTCTCGCCATCGATGTCGGTGATGCGGCTCGCGCAGGCGGCGGTGTTCAAGAACGCGGGATCGTAGGACATGAGGCCGAAGTCCCCGGGCCCGGTCTTAATCTGCCGGAGATCCATCGCGCGGACCGTGCCGTTCACGATCGGGAGCTCGTAGCTCTTGCCGGTCCGCCGGTCGACGACCGAGAGCGTGTCGCGCGTCTCGGAGGGATTGGCCGCCGACGCGTCCGCCTTCATCGCTTCCACGGTGCCCATGGGAAACCTCCGCCCCTATTCTCTCCCGAACGCGCGCAAGTAGGATAGAGCGACCATGAAGAGCCTCCAGGACACCTACGCGCCGCAGAATCGCTGTTTCGGCTGCGGACCCGCCAACGAAAAGGGGCTTCGAATCAAGAGCTTCGTTGAAGGGGACGAGGTCGTGGCCGAATGGCTTCCCGAGCCGCATCACCTCGCCTTCGAAGGGATCTTGAACGGCGGGATCTGCGCAGCGCTGCTCGACTGCCACAGCAACTGGGCGGCCGCGCACCATCTGATGAAACGGTCGGGCGCCGACGGGCCGCCCTCGACCGTGACGGCGGACTTTCACGTGACGCTGAAACGCCCGACGCCCATGGACTCGCCGCTGCGTCTCTCGGCGCGGGTCGTCGAGTCGACGGACGACCGTGCCGTCGTCGACGCGACACTGGAAGCCAGGGGCAAGGTCACCGCCACGTGCCGCGGCACGTTCGTCGCGGTCCGAGAAGGGCATCCGGCCTTCCACCGCTGGTGACGCCGTGCGGTCGCGGGGCCTGCCCTCCGCGATGGCGGAGTCGAGGACGTCGAGCCTCCCGGAGTTTGGCCTCCGTCAGGGCAAGCTCCTTTGTCATCAATGCGATACGAGTCTCAGCCAGGATCCGCCCTCCGGTTTTACGCCCGGAACCGTGTCTCGGTTACCAGGACGCCAGCCGGTGGGCTTTCGTTTTGGAAATCTACCTCTTATGAAGCGCTTCGATATCGTTGCCGGCATGAAAAACCGCGTCGCCTTGCGGGTTCTGCTCTCGATCGGCTTGCTTGCCTGCCGCTACCCCGCGCAGGCGCAGAAGGCGGTGCTGGTCGTCCGGCACGGCGAAAAGATTTCCGATGCCGACGAACGGCTCACGGAGGCCGGGCGCGCCCGGGCAGAGCGTCTGGCAAAGATGCTCAAGGACGCCGGTGTGACCGCGATCTACTCGACCGACACCGAGCGCACGCGCGACACGGTCCAGCCGCTCGCCGCGGCCCTCGGCTGCCCCGGCGATTTCAAGATCGCTTCGGACGAGTACGACAACCTGTTCCTCATCGTGCCGAAGGCGGACGGCCCCGCGACGCTCCTGCGCCTGCGCTACTGATCGGAACCGCTCACCAGCCGATCGGCTTGCCCTTGTTCTGCTCGTCCAACCACGCCTGGAGCGGCGCGAAGTAATCGCGAATGGCGGTGGCGTCCATCTGGCGCTGTCCCGTGATCGCCTCGAGGGCGTCCGGCCAGGGTTTCGAGCAGCCCATTGCGAGCATGTCGTTCAGCTTTTTGCCGGCTTCCTTGTTGCCGTAGATCGAGCAGCGGTTGAGCGGCCCGCTGCAGCCCGCGGTCTTCGCGAGCGACCGGTGGAACTGGAACTGCAGGATATCGGCGAGGAAGTAGCGCGTGTAGGGGACATTCGCCGCGACATGGTACTTCGCGGCGGGATCAAACCCGTCCTCGCCCCGCGGGCTCGAGGGCGCGATCCCCTGGTACTTCCGGCGCAGCTCCCACCACACCTTGTTGTAGTCGGCCGGCTTCACCTCACCGGAAAAGACCTTCCAGCGATACGGGTCGATCAGGAGGCCGAACGGGAGGAAGGCGATCTTCTCGAGCGCCTTGGCGAGCAGGAGGCCGATGTCCTTCGACGTGTCCGGCGCCTTGTCGAGCAGTCCCAGGCGCACGAGGTATTCGGGCGTGACCGAGAGCGCGATCGTGTCGCCCACGGCCTCGTGGAAGCCGTCGTTCGCGCTATCGCGGAAGAGCACCGGCTGCTTGTCGTAGGCGCGCTGGTAGTAGTTGTGGCCGAGCTCATGGTGGATCGTCGTGAAGTCCTCGGCCGTGATGTCGATGCACATCTTGATCCGCAGATCGTCCACGTAGTCGATGTCCCAGGCACTCGCGTGGCAAACGACCTCGCGGTCCTTCGGCTTCGTGAACATCGAGCGCTCCCAGAAGGTCTTCGGGAGCGGGTCGAACCCGAGCGAGCTAAAGAACCCCTCGCCGTAGCGAGTCATCTGCAGCGGGTCCGTGTTGCGGGACTTCAGGATCTGCGTCAGGTCGTACCCCGGGTCCGCGCCCTTGGGCGCGACGAGCGGATACACGTTGTCCCACGTCTGCGCCCACATGTTGCCGAGCAGGTGCGCCGGGATAGGGCCGGACGCCGGCACGACGTCGCCGTACTTCTCGCGCAGCTTCCAGCGCACGTACGCATGGAGCGACACGTAGAGCGGCCGCACCTGTTCCCAGAGCCGGTCGAGCTCGGCGGCAAACTCTTCGGGAGTCATGTCGTACTTAGAGCGCCACATCGCTCCGGTGTCCTTGAACCCCAGCTCGCGGGCGCCCTTGTTCGCCAGCTCCACGTACCGCACGAAGTCTTTCTTGATGGGCCCGCCGATCGCGTGCCAGCCCGCCCAGACGTCGAGAAGCTGACTCGCGTCGCGCGAGGTCGCCATGATCTTCGTGATGTCCTCGAGGTCGAGGCACTTGTCCTTGGTCGGGCAGTACTTGCCCTTGCCGTACGCGCCCTCCATCGCCGCCGCAATCTGTGTGAGCTCCGCGGACTCGGCCGGGTCCGCGGGCGCGGCCAGCGTGAGCGAGAGCTTCAGGAGCTTGAGCTTGCGCGCGGTCTCCGGCGGCAGCTTCAACTTGTCGAATCGGGCGGCCCGCTTGGCGAACTGGACGCCCGCCGCAATCGACTTGTCGGCGGCTTGGGCGGCGAGGGTCAGCGTGTCGTCGGT
>JANMPW010000027.1:0-1975 GCA_031370065.1 Acidobacteriota bacterium | reverse complement strand
TGCGAGAGGTGCCCGATGTCGAGCCCCCGCGCCGCCACGTCCGTGGCGACGACGAGCTCGAGCGTTCCGGCGCGCAGCTTCTTCATCACGCGATCGCGCTCCGCCTGCGAGATCCCGCCGTGGAGGGCCTCGACGCGCAGGCCCCGCCCCTTCAAGCTCTCGGTCAGATCGTCCACCTCGAGCCGCGTCCTGCAGAACACGAGAGCCGCCGTCGGCGACTCCAGATCCAGCACGCGCCCGAGCGCGGCCCGCTTGTGGCCGCGCGCGACGACATAGGCCGTCTGGCGCACCTTCGGCAGCTTGCCGTGGGCCGTCGTCTCCCGGGCGATCGCGATGCGCACGGGATTCTTCAGGTGCTTCGATGCGATCGTCACGATTCGCGGCGGCAGAGTCGCCGAGAAGAGCGCCGTCTGCCGCTCCGCCGGCGTCGCCGCGAGGGTGGCCTCGAGATCCTCCGCAAACCCCATGTCCAGCATCTCGTCCGCCTCGTCGAGGACCAGCGTGCGCACCGTCTCCAGCCGCAGCGTCTTCCGGTTCACGTGGTCGAGGGCTCGTCCGGGCGTCGCGACGACCACGTCCACGCCGCGCTTGAGCGCTCGCAGCTGCGAGTCCATCGAGGCTCCCCCGTACACCGGCAACACGCGCACCCCGATGTTCTTGCCGTAGCGGTGGACAGCCTCCGCGAGCTGCATCGCGAGCTCGCGCGTCGGAACGAGGATCAGAGCGACCGGGCCCGCTCCCTTCCCCGGCTCGGCCGCAATGGAGTGAAGGATCGGCAACGCGAAGGCGGCAGTCTTTCCCGTACCGGTCGCTGCCTGCGCCAGGACATCGCGCCCCTCAAGGAGCGGCGGGATCGCCTGTAGCTGAATCTGCGTGGGCTCTTCGTACCCGAGGGCCGTGAGGGCGGAGAGGAGCCTGGGGTCGAGCTCGAGGGAGGAGAAGGCGGAGAGCGGATTGGTCGGCATGGGGCCCATTCTGACCGAGGCCGACCGCATGAACGGTAAGATTCCACCGCGTGATTTGCTCCGTCTTGACATAGCCGCGGAGTTGCGCCCGGACGTTGTCGCGGATCGTCCAGTCGATGGTGACGTTCTTTCGCACCGTCGCGGACGCCGGTCGTGCTGCGTCTCGGAATGGTTTACGGACGCGGTGTTCTGATGATTGACATCATCGTCGTGCGGGCCGATCCGCTGTTCGACCTCATGACCCTCTCGAACGTCGAGGTCGTGGTCAAGTACGAAACGATTTGCAAGGGCGGGCCGGTGCGGGGGCGGTAGGGGCGGCGGGGGCAGGTGGCCCTACGGCCGCCCCCGTCGATATACCTCGCCTCGGTGTCCGATTCGCAACACGAGGTATCCAGCGGACGTCCGGGCATAGATCACGCGATGGTCGCCTACCCGCAGCCGGAAGAGCCCCGCAAACTCTCCAGTAAGTGGTTCGCCGGTCCCCCTCTGCTCGGCGAGGGCCTTCTCGATCTTCTTGAAAATGCGGAGCGCTACGGCGCGGTCGAGTCGATCGAAATCCCCGCTGACCGAGGCCTTGTACTCAACCTTTACGGCGACCAATCCGCTTCCTCAGCTCGGCGGACGAGATGATCGGGTCGTCTTTGTCCCTTAGCCGGTCGAGCGCGACCTGGTAATCGGCGTACTCCGCGAGATAGGACTCGAGCGCCTTCTCGATGAAGTACGTCTTGGGCCGATCGGTCGCCCTGGCGAGGTCTTCGAGGGCCCTGGCGGTCTTGTCGGCGAGGCGTACGGAAACGGAGGTCGTGGACATGTGTGCCTCACTAGTAATACTTGAGGTGCAAGTATAACAAATGGCCGGGAACGGCACCCGGGCTAGTGTTCTGTCACCGAAGTTTCGATAGTTGCGGGCAGTAGGGTCCTCAAGGAGGCCGCGACATTTCGACCTCGAGGGCCGGCCGACCGTCAAGGAGCCGCCGATGCGTTCGTCCCGCGCTGCGTGCCGCGGACTC
>JANMPW010000216.1:0-2984 GCA_031370065.1 Acidobacteriota bacterium | reverse complement strand
TTCGCCTTGATGATGCCGCGGGTGCGGGCGAGGATCTCCGCTCGACGTGAGAGCGCGACCCGGGCCAGGCGATCGCTCAACGCCCCCGGAGCGATGGACGTGTAATCGCGCACGCCCCACAGCGCCTCGATTGTTGGGGGTGGCCCCACCGCCCAGCCGATGCGCAGGCCGGGCAGCCCGTATGCCTTGGACAGGCCGCTCGTCACGAGGGCCCGGTCGTACCGGCCCCACACACTTGGCGTCTCGGCTCCGTCGAGCTCCGCCCCCCGATAGATCTCGTCGGACACGATCCACGCGCCCGCGCGTCCGGCGATCCGGCAGATCTCGTCGAGCTCCGCGGCCGTGCACCGGCCCCCCGTTGGATTGTTCGGATTGCAGACCACGATCATCTTCGTCGCCGAGGTCACGAGCGAGTCGAGCGCATCGAGGTCCGGCCGCCACCGCGACTCGTCGGCCATCAACGGCCAGGCGCGCGTCACGGCCCCGAGGCTGCGAGCGATGCCGCCAATCTGCATGTAATTGGGCGTCATCAGCACGATCTCGTCTCCCGGCTCGACGAGATGCCAGAGCGCGACGCAGTTGGCCTCCGAGCCGCCGTTGGTGACCACGACGTGATCAGGCCGTGCGCGCGGGTAGAGGGCCGCAATCGCCGCACGCAGCTCCGGCGTGCCGTTGGTCTGCGTGTATCCGAGCTCCTGGCCCATCAACGCCCGGCGATCGCCTTCCGCGATAGCCAGCTCCTCGAGGCGTAGCGGGTGCACTCCGCTCTCCGCGAGGTTCCACGCGACGCGGTGCTCCCAGGTCGACTGCAGCCGCTCCAGCGCGAAAGGTTCCAGCTTCATCTCGGTGAAAAGTGTACCTGAAACCACGCACGGGCCGGAGCACGACGACGACGGCGACGACTTAAGCTATCCTGTGACGCGCCCTGCATTCCTTCATGCCTGACCTTCTGCCGGAACTTGTCCTGATCCCGTCCGGAGAATTCGTGATGGGCAGCGAAGATGCGGATGCCGACGAACGTCCTGCCCACCAGGTCTACCTCGACAGCTTTCTTATCGCCGCTCACCCGGTCACCCATGCGGAGTATCAGCGCTTCGTGCACGAAACCGGGCATCGCGCGCCGGCGATCTACGAGCTGCCGATCGTCGTCACCGCAGGCGGGCGCGATCGCGAGGCGGCGTTTCGCGCTGCGGGGCAGCCGTATATCTGGGTGGACTCCCAGCCTCCGGCGGACCGCCTCGATCATCCCGTCACGCTCGTCCGGTGGGACGATGCGATCGCGTATTGTGCGTGGTTGTCTGGCGCCAGCGGTCGTGTCGTACGACTCCCGACCGAAGCGGAGTGGGAGAAGGCCGCGCGCGGCGGCCTGCCCGCTAAACGTTATCCGTGGGGCGACAGTCTCGACCGCAACATGGCGAACTTTCTCTCCGACCCGTCGCTCAGGACCACCCAGGGGACCACGCGGTGCCGGACCTACCCCGCAAACGCATATGGGGTGTTCGATCTGGCGGGGAACGTGTGGGAATGGGTTCACGACTGGCACAGCCCGGCTTATTACTCGACTTCCCCTTTTCGATCGCCGGCCGGTCCGCGCGAAGGGACCCTCCGTGTCCTTCGCGGCGGCAGCTGGCTCTCCGCCGACACCCGCATGCTGTCCTGCAGCTATCGCCACAAAGTGCCACCCGATACATACTCGTACGGAATCGGATTCCGTGTCGCGTGCTCGGTCTGACTCGATCGCACTCGACGCCGCTCGTCAGATTGTTGAAGGAGATCATCATGATAGGCACCCTGCTCTTGCCGTTCGTGCTCGCGTTCACGAGTCCCGCCACGGCGCAGGCTCAGGCTTCAGACGGACCTTCCATCGTGACGACCGGAGAGGGCACGGTGAAGCTCGCCCCGGATCGCGCCTGGGTGTCGATCTCCGCGGAATCGCGCGCGCGGCCCGAAAGAAGCGCAGAAAGCGAACGCGGATGCGATGACGGCGGTCCTCGGCAAGCTGAAAGCCCTGGGCCTTGCCGCCGACGCCATCCGCACGTCCGGCTACGACCTCCAGCCGGAGTTCGACTACGCGAACGGCAAGCAGACGCTGCGCGGTTACGTGGCGAGAAACGCCATCGAGGTGCGGCTGGACGACATCGGGCGGACAGGCGAGGTGCTCGACGCGGCGGTCGGATCAGGCGCGACGTCGGTCGGCGGAGTGCGGTTCGATTTGAAGGATCGTGCGGCCGCGGAGCGGGAGGCGCTGAAGCAGGCGGTCGCTGATGCGCGCGGTCGCGCCGAGGCCGCCGCATCGGGCGCCGGAATGAAGGTCGATCGCGTGCTGCGGATCGAAGAGCAGCGGACGTCGCCCCCGGAGCCGCGCCCGATCATGATGATGCGTCAGTCCGCGGCGCTCCAGGCCGACGCGGCGCCGCCGATGGCCCCCGGCGAGCTCGAGATCAAGGCCATCGTCACCATGACGTCGAGCATCAAATAGGTTCGGCGGCCTGGCCGACTTGTCTCGCCCAAGCGCCGAGCTTAGTCCCCGGCGCGAAGGTGGACTATCTCGTTGTCGATCAATGACTCCTGCGTGGGCACGCGCAGCTCCGGCGCGCGCGGTTCCCGCATCTCGATGTGCACCGGTGGAATGTCCGGCAGCTCCTTCGGCGCGCTGACCCCCAGGTCGCGGAACCGCCGCGCCGACACCAGCACGCGCGCGTCGAGCGAGCCGACGAATTCGTCGTATGCCGCACCCGCCCGCTTGAGTGAAGTGCCCACCTGCGCGACATACTCCGCCATGGTCGACAGCCGTTCGTAGAGCTCCCGGCCCATCGCCTGGATCTCTTCGGCATTCTCGGTAAGGCGCTGCTGCTGCCACGCTGTCGCGACGGTCCGAAGCAGGGCGACCAGCGTGAGCGGGGAGGCCGGAATCACGCGCTGGTCGACAGCGAATTCGAAGAGCGAGGGATCGGCCTGCAGCGCGGTGCTGAGCAGCGGGTCGC
>JANMPW010000214.1:0-5350 GCA_031370065.1 Acidobacteriota bacterium | reverse complement strand
TGGGCGGCGTGATCCTGATCTTCATGGGACTGCGCCTCTTCCTGACGAAGCCGGTCGAGAAGGAGGAGGAGGTCGACGGCAGGGGGCTGACGGGGGATTTCCTCTCGACATTTTTTCTCACGCTCACCAACCCGATGACCTTCGTCGCCTTCGCTGCCGTCTTCACGACGATGGGAATCGGCGCCGTGCGCGGCCACTCGCTCCTGACGGCCGAGCTCGTGGGCGGCGTCTTCCTCGGCTCCGCCCTGTGGTGGCTGATCCTCTGCGGCGGAGCGCATGCGCTACGCCGCCACTGCGACTACCGCAAGCTTTCCGTCATCAACCGCGGCACCGGCGTCTTCGTCATCGGCGTCGGGTTGGTGTATTTGCTTTTGTCATCCTGAGGACAAAGGGCGGCCGTCCCTCGTCGAGCCCTCGCCCTCGCCTTGTCATCCTGAGGGCCCAGCAGGGCCCGAAGGATCCCTTTAGTAGCCGCGCCGTGACTTCAAAAGGGACGAGGCGACCCCCTACGAGTCGCTCGACGTCTCGTCGACCTCGTCGCGGACTTTGTGGACGAGCGCTTCGACGGCCGACTCTTCGAGGCCTTCGGGGCCGACGCCACGCTTGGCGAAGTCCACCCACTCGCCGTCCACCTTGACCTGGACCGTGAGCAAGCGCGCGCGGCCGTAGGAGCAGATGCGCACCGACATGTTCGGCAGCGTGTAGACGGCCTCCCGGTTCCCAGACGCATCCGGGGGCATCTCTCCCGTCGCGGCGTATCCCATCTTCTGGAAGGCCGAGCCGATGCGATCGAAGGCGGCGTCGAGGCTCAACATGGCGGCACCTCGTTTGGTGGCGCCTATTCTATAAGCGTGATCAGCCCCGGCCGCGGTAGTCCGAAGAGAGCATCAGGAACTGGCCCCGCTCCTCGTGCTCCTCGTGCTCGGCGGCGGCCATGGCGAGGGCCCCGGGGCCGCGTTCCCGCCACCAGGCCCGGGCGTCCGCCGGCGACCATGACGGCACGAGGGCGCAGGCCTCGAGCATCGCCTCCAGCTCCTCCGCCGAGCCCGGGCGCTCCCCGCGCTCGAAGGAGAGGCAGCGGTGGAGGGTCCGCTCGAGCGTCTCGGGTACGGGATTGGGCGCGGAGGTCGAGAGCGGGGGCGGCGGCCCCTGGCGCTCGAGCCGAAAGACATCGAGCGCGGTGCGACCCGGGAAGGGCGAGTTGCCGGTCAGCAGAAAGTAGCCGACCGCGCCGAGCGCGAAGAGATCCGTCCGCGCGTCCACCTTCGTCGGGTCGCTCATCCCCTCCGGGGCCATGTAGAGCGGCGTGCCGAGCAGCGACCCGTCCTGCGACAGCGCGGCGTCGTGGCCGCCCGGCTCGCCTTGCGCCGCGTGCTCGACGTCGCCCATCTCCTTCACCAGGCCGAAGTCGAGGACCTTCAGGAAATCCGGGATGCCGCCGTAGACGCAGAGCATGAGGTTCTGCGGCTTGATGTCGCGGTGGATCAGGCCGGCAGCGTGCGCCTCGGTGAGCGCGCCGCAGGCCTGCCGCAAGAGGTGCACGACGCGCCGCGGCGGCAGCGGCCCGTCGAAAGCCACGAGCTGACCGAGGTTGATGCCGTGCAAGAGCTCCATCGCGTAGTAGAAGACACCGTCGGCCGTGCGCCCGTAATCGTAGATCGCGATCGTGCTCGGGTGCGTCAGGCCCGCCGTCAACTGCACCTCGCGCTCGAACCGCGCGATCGCGCGCTCTCCCTCCACGCCCGGCGCGAGCAGCTTGACCGCGGTCGGCCGCCGCAGCAGCGCGTGGCGCGCCTCCCACACGACGCCCATCGCGCCCTTGCCCAGGCGCGCGATCAGGCGGTACGGCCCGACCTTCTCCGCCTGGCGGCGCAGCCGCGAGATCGTGCGCAGCGACGTCAGCGTGATGAGCCCGATCAGCGACGCCAGCACTCCGGCTGCCGCGGCCTCGATGGCGCCGCGTTTGGGCGGCAGGAAGGCGCCGGGCAGGGCAAACACATCCAGGCGCCACTGGCGGCCAGCGAACGGGACCGGGAACGGAAGCTCGAACCCGTCGCGGCGGGGCAGGGCCCTGACGTTCTGGGGACGCTCGGCGAGCAGCGGCGCTCTCGGCGCCTCCATGTCGCGCAGCGAGAGCGCCAGGCCCGACGCGTCCACCTCGGAGGCGGCCTTGTCCACGAGCGGCGCCACCCGGAAGACCGCGATCGTGAAACCCTTGAGCGACGCGATGCGCGCCTCCTGGGATCCCGGATCGCCCTCGCGGAAGACCGGGGCGTATGCGGCGACGACCGGCGCCGTGGCATGCCGGGCCTCGTCCTCGACCAGCCCGAACGGAGGCGAGGCGACGATCTCTCCGCGGTCGCGCGCCTTGCCCGCCGTGGTCCAGCGGATCTCGTCGGAAGCGATGTCGAACCCGAGCGCGAATGCGCTCGGAGGCTCCATGTAGTGGATCGGGACGTAGAACGCGCGGCGGCCGGCCGCGACCGGCTTGCCGTTGGTGCCCTTCTCCCAGAACCTGTAGTCCGTCAGGTGCGCCGCGCGCGCCTCGGCTTCGTAGGTCTTGCGCTCGGCCTCGTGCACCACCGGAAGCCACTCGAACGAGTAGACCTCGCGGTTGCGCGCGAGCATCGGGTACGCGAGGAGGCGGAATTGCAGCCGCGTCACGTCCGAAGCCTCGACGAAGCTCTGGAGCGTGTAGAGATTCTCGAGCGCCGACGAGAGCTTCTCGCTCACCCGCGCCTCGAGCCGCTGCGCGCGCTGCGCGAATGCGAGGTGCGTGGCCGCCCGGGCGCGCGCGAAGACGTACGCGCCGAGCCCGAGCGACAGCGCCACGAAAACGCTCGCGATGAGAACGTCGGTCGAGCGCAGCGACATGCGCCAGAGGAAAAATGCGGAACGCAATCGCCGGATCGTGAACCGGCTGGTGTCCGCGCCGGAGCCGATCCGGCCTGTTTCGTCGCTCGCCACGGGCGAATTATGTCGCCGTTATGGATGTCACCCGATCGGGTACCATTCGGCCGGTTTCGAGGGGCGGCCCTTGGGCCGCCCGGGCGGGGCAAGCCCCGCCCCTACGATATCCATGAGACGACCGTCATCGCGCGGATTCGGCCACATAACGAAAACCGCCACGCGAATGTGGTTCCGTAGGGGCGGGGCTTGCCCTGCCCGTTTTCGAACATTCCCCCTCACCCCTGCGTATACACAGGACGTGGCCCGAGTTTTCTCTGGATTAGGGAGTTTTCTCGTGAAAAAGAAGAAATGGATCGCAATCCTGGTGGTCCTGCTGGTCGTGGCGGGGGCCGCCCTGGTGAGGGCCAAGGGCCGCGAAAAGGCCGACGCCAAGGGGGACAGCACGCCGTTTCGCCTCGGCAAGGTCCAGGCCGAAGACCTCCAGGTCTCCGTCCGCGAGGTCGGCGTCGTCGATCCGGTCACCAAGGTGGACGTCAAGTCCGCGGTCTCGGGGCGCGTGCTTTCGCTGGCCGTGCGCGAGGGGGCGATCGTCCGCAAGGGCGACGTGCTCGCCGAGATCGAGCCGGACGTCAACCAGGCGCAGTCGCTCTCGGACGTGCAGGCGAGCGTCAAGGAAATGGAGCTGAAGCTCCAGGACGCCGAGCGCGAGTTCGAGATGCAGAAGACGCTCTTCGAGCAGGGGCTCATCGGGCGCGACCCGTACCGCGCCTCGCAGATCAAGCGCGACCAGGCCACCGAGACCCTGCGCGCGTCGCAGATGCGCTACCAGATCGTCGAGGACCGCGGCATCCCGATCTCCGGTAACGCGGCCTCGCAGAAGGCGCGCGTCACAGCGCCAATGAGCGGCGTCGTCATCAAAAAGGGCGTGGAGCTCGGCGAGACGGTGACCTCGGGCGTTTCCTCGTTCAACGCCGGGACGGTGCTCTTCACGGTCGCGGACCTGAAGTCGCTCATCATCCGCGTCAACCTGAACGAGGTGGACATCGCCAAGGTCGGCGTCGGCCAGCCCGTTCGCATTACTCTCGACGCGTACCCGCAGAAGATCTTCACCGGCAAGGTCAGCTTCGTCGCGCCCTCGGCGGAGCTCGTGGAAAAGATCAAGGTCTTCAAGATCGAGGTCGCCCTGGACGAGCTCGGCGAGTCTTACAAGACCGGCATGAGCGCCAACGTCGAGATCCTCGGCGAGAAGCGCGACAAGGCGACGTCGATCCCGCTCGAAGCGCTGCAGAAGCGCGACGGCAAGACGATCGCGTACCGGTTGAAAGCGGACCTCAAGCCGAAGCAGCTCGCGGCAGCCAAAGACGGCCTCTCCGGACGCAACAAGTTCATCTGGCTCTCGGATCACTGGAAGGACTACTTCGACGTCGTCCCGGTCTCTGCCGGCATAGCAACCCTCGAGCGCGTGGAGATCGTCTCGGGCCTGAAGTCGGGCGAGCAAGTCGCCCTCGAGGACCCGACGAAGAAGCGCGTCGAAAAAGACGACGAAGACAACTGATGTCCGCCATCATCGACACTCAGGGCCTCACGAAGGTCTTCGGCTCCAACGGCGCCGCGGTCCACGCCCTGCGCGGGATCGACATGACCGTCGAGCGCGGCGAGTTCGTCGCACTGATCGGGCCTTCGGGCTCGGGCAAGTCCACGCTCATGGCGATCCTGGGCTGCCTCGACCAGCCGACGGCGGGCAACTACGCCCTCGACGGGCGGCGAGTGGACGGCCTCTCGGGGCCGGAGCTCGCGCAGATTCGCAACGAGAAGATCGGATTCATCTTCCAGCAGTACAACCTGCTGCCCAAGGCCTCGGTCGTCCGCAACGTCGAGCTGCCGATGCTCTACGCCGGCGTCGGGCGAAAGGAGCGGCGCGAGCGCTCGCTCGCACTGCTCGAGAAAGTCGGGATCCCCGACAAGGCGAAGGTGCTGCCGGCCGCGCTCTCCGGCGGTCAGCGCCAGCGCGTCGCGGTGGCGCGCGCGCTCGCCAACCGACCCGCCATTTTGCTCGCCGACGAGCCCACGGGCGCGCTCGATTCGAAGACCGGCCACGAGGTCCTCGAGCTCTTCGCCGAGCTGCACCGCCAGGGCAACACCATCATCATCGTCACCCACGACCTCTCCATCGCTGCCATGACGCAGCGCCAGGTCGAAATTCACGACGGCCTGATCAAGTTGGCGGAGGCCGCGTAGCTCCCGGGCTCCCTTCTCCCGGCGGGTGCGGGGCGGGGGTGAGGGGACCATGACCTTCAACGGCCAATTCCGCGAACGCCTTCGCAACTCCTGGGTCGAGCTGCGCGAGAACCTCACGCGCTCGGTCCTGCAGTCGCACGGCGTGATTCTCGGCGTGGCGGCCGTGCTCGGCGGGATGTCCATCTCCGACAGCATGCGCAAG
>JANMPW010000209.1:0-5113 GCA_031370065.1 Acidobacteriota bacterium | reverse complement strand
TGGGATTTCCCGGGCAATAGTTTCCGCCGCCGCAGCCCCCGGTGATGTTCTCGGCGGCAAGCTGCTCGATCCAATCTGCGAAGGCACTCGGGCACACGACGTCGCCAAAGATTCCGGTGCACGCCGGCGGCGTGTAGGTCGAGCCGTGCTCGGTCTTGAGAAGGAACACGGCCATCTGGGCCCGCGTCACCGGGTTGGCGGGGCAGTAGTTGCCACCGCCGCAGCCACCGGTAATACCTTCCGCCGAGAGCCGTTCGATCCAGTCGGCAAACGCACTCGGGCAAATCACGTCCCCGAAGATGCCGGTGCAAGCTGGCGGGAGATAGGACGAGCCATGCTCTGCCTTGAGAAGGAAGACGGCCATCTGCGCCCGTGTCACGGAATTGTTCCGGCAGTAGTTTCCGCCTCCGCAGCCGGCCGTGATGCCGTTTCGCGCGATCTTGATCACGTAGTCGTGAAAGGGATCGGCCGGTGGGACGTCGAGGAAGTCGACCTGGATCGCATCCGCCGCCTGGGGCGAGGCGCACACACCCGCGGACTCAATCACCCCGGCCTGCATCGTGGTGCCTGGTGAGCCCGCGTCGAACGTGATCTGGTTCGAGCCCTGGCCCGCCGTGATGGTGCCTCCTGCGAGCGTCCAGGCGTAGGTCGATCCACCGTGCATGACGACGCTCGCGAGGTTGCCGGACGAGCCAACCGGTACCGAGAGCGGCGCTGCGATGACCGGCTGCGCCGGAGGCGTATTCACGGCAAGCGTCGCGGCAGCGGATGCTACCGATTGCCCAACTCCATCCGTGACGACGACATCGTAGCTGTTGGAGTCCCCTACCACGGTCGCGGAAATCGTGAGAGTCGCCTGCGTGGCTCCGCTCACGCGACCGCCGTCGGAAAGAGGAGCCCCGCCCTTGCGCCACTGGTAGGCGAGCGTCGGCTGGCCTGCCGCCGTGACGGTGAAGACGGCGGCGTCTCCCGCGCACAGCGACAAACTCGCCGGATCGGACACTGACAGCGGCACCCGCTCGTACGCACCCATGTCCACGATCGGCGGAGTGCCGACCCCGGTGTCCGGGACCGCCGGATCGTCGAAGAACCGGGGAAGGCCCGAAAGGTCCGTCGTCACGCCTACTGGAACTGCGGCGTTGTTTCCGGCGTCCACCGCGGGCGATCCCGTTCCCAGTCTCAGGTCCGCCGGATAGCCCCGGAATACGGGGTCCGCACTGATGTTGCCGGTACCACCGAGCCCGTCCTGCGTGTCGCAGTACGTTGCGGATAGCGTCGAGAGCCCGTCGTTGAAGATGCCAGCCGTCCCGTTCGCCCACACGATCGTGTTCGACATGGTGTTGCTGTTACTGACGATGAAAGCGACACCGTAGGCCGTGTTGCCGGCGATCGTGCAGTTCTCGATCGAGTTGCCATCGAAGATGAAATGCGCTCCCGAAGGATTGTTCTGAGCGATGACGCAGTTGATCAGAGTCATCCCCCCAGCACTCTCCAGGCCGGCCGAGCCGACGGAAGCGCTCTGGACGACGTTCGACCGGAACACGCAGTTCTTCAGCACGACCGAGCTGCCTCCGCCCGACTTCATGCCGCCACCCGCGCTCCCGGACCCGGACCCGACCGAATTCGACAGGAAGGAACAGCCCGTTACCGTCGGCGCGCCGCTCGTTACGCGCAGGCCGCCACCTTCGAAGGAGGCGAAGTTGCCCGTGAAGATCAGGTTCCCGAGAGTCGGGGCACCCCCGTTGTCCCACATCCCGCCGCCCCGTTCGTTCGGGTTCGCGCCATCGGCCTGGCCCGCGGTGATCGTGAACCCGTCGAGGACACCCGTTGCCGTCACACTGCTATCGGCCGTGACCACATGGAACGAGTTGTCCGCCGCCGAGCCCGGCGCGCCGATGTCGCCTGAGAGAGTCGTGATGTTGACTGCCGGGTTCCTTTGCGATCGTAGCGTCTCTGTTCCGTTGAAGCCGCCATAGACCCCGACGCCATTCTTCAAGGCAAGGCTGATCGTCCTATCGGCGGTCGCAGTCGGCTTGTACGTCGCTGCCGCCGCCCATATCTCGTCGGACGCTGCCGCGGCCCCGAGTGCGGTCTGAAGGCTCGTGTACGCATCCGCCCAGCTCGTGCCATTATTTGCACCTGTCGCGGCGGCATTGACGTAGACGACCGCGCCAAGCACGCCCGCCGGAAAGCCGACCATGAGAAGAACGGAACCCATCCAGCGCTTTAGGCCAACTCGCATGCCACACTCCTTCTGCTCCGCAGCAGGGGCAGAGCTGGGCACCTCACAGCCCTCACCTGCACCGAGCGGGAGCGACAACGAGCAGAAAGAGGTCGTCGCCCGATCGGGAAGCACGCTTCGATCATACGTCGCGGCGCGGCCCGGCTCAACAAATGTACGGTTGACCCCTGTTGACCCCCGTCAACTCGTCGCGTCGCGCCTCTCCAGGCTCAAGAAATGCACGGTTGACCCCATTGCCTTCGAGGTCAGGCTTTCGCGCGATGGAACCAATCGGAAGCAGCGGTGTCTCGGATAGGGAGGGACGGGAATCCAATTGCTCGACAACACCGGACGCCTGCTCGCACTGACGCTCTATCTGCCCGTCCTCGTTCTGTCTCCCCTCGTTATCCGAGTCATCGAGGCCCGGTCCAGGAGACTGGCGGTGCTCTTCCCGCTCCTTTGCGCCCTCCTGACTCCTCTTCTGGTAGTCGCTCTCGCTCTGGGCCCGGTTCGGCGTCTCCTCCCCCCCTCACCCGATCTTTCGGAGTGGCGTCGTCTGATCCTTCCTGCCGCATGGGGTGGCGTCATCTACGGTCTTGCCCTTTCACGCCGTAGCTTTCGGGCACGCCTTCTCGTCCTCGCCCTCGCCGTGGCGATCACTCTTGCTTTTATCTCCGCCTCATCCTCCTGGCGGTCCATTCGCGAGGCGCTGCCGATTTCCAGCCTGATCCGGGTCGAGCTGGAAATGCTCGAGCGAAAGCTCGTCTGGGTCGGATTGGCCCTTCTCGTAGTCGCGGCTGGCGCGGCGTGCCAAAGGGCTCGCGGGCGCGTGGGCTGGATTTCCAACGGCCTCGAGGGCATCGTTCTAGCGATTGCCGTCCCGATCCTGATTCACTCACCCATCTTTCCTGCAAGGTGGGAGACTGCAGATATCCGGCGCGTCTATGGGGCCCGCCTCGAACCGAATGGAGACCTCATCGTCGAGGCGACCTGGAAGCGACTCGTCGTCCAACCGGGTGACAACCCCTCTGCTGCCACCCTTGTTCGTCATCCCGGCACCACAGGCTGGAGGTGCCTGTACCCTGGCTCGCTGTACCCTGGCTCGGCGTCTCCCACCAACACGGACAGGATCCTGGTCCAGGATGAACGCTGGTGGCACCTCATCTTCGGCGAGTGGAACATCGTCAAGATCCTCGACCTTTCAAGCGGCGCCGAAGAGACCATTCGCAGGGCGGATCTACGCTGGGCCACCGACCCGAAGTGGTCCCAGGTGCGAGTCGAAATGGCGCTTGGGCCTGGAAGAGCCTGGGCGGTTGCGGAGGGAAACAAGCTTCGCGGGCGCCTCCTGTCGGGAGACGGCTTTGTGCGGTCTCTGCCCCAAAGCGCCCCGCTCGCGTGGCGCGTCGGCTCAGATCTCAAGCTCTACTTCGACGCCAACCCTCTCGAAGCCCAGCGCGCATCGCCGCTGCTCATGACGCTCGATCTTGGGTCCGGCGCAACGTCGCAGCTTCGACTCCCGAAAGGGTGCGGGTTCGCTGGAACTTCACCAAACGGCCAATATGTGATCCTCGCGGCCTCGCATGGCCGCTACCTTATCGATCCGAGGAACCGTTTGTCGCCGATACCAGCCGTTCACGGTCAATCGTCGATCCTTGTCTGGCGAGAAGACGGAAGTCCTGCTCTCGTGAGTCTCGGTAAAGCGGCGTCCTCGGTTGCTCAAACTCTTGCCGGTTGGGAGTCGCTGCGTGAGTTCCGCGGAAAGTTTTTCGCAGACGCCACAGAAAGAGGTGATTCACGTCGACCAATGATGATTGCAATACTCGATCACGCGCTAACTCGGATTACTTACGTGACCACCCCCTACCAGTCCATTCAATGGCTCAACGACTCGATCGTTTTCGTTGAACAGGCACGTCCCTACACCGAAAACATCGTCCGCTACTTTCCCGACAGCGACCGGCGAGAGGAACTTCTGTCAATTCCGAGGCCAGCCGAGCATTCCGAACCGTAACCAAGGGTGATTCTTGCGAGCGGCCACGCTTCGCTACGGTCGTCGCTAGGAATGCCGACCAAGTGGCACGGCTTTTGGAACCGCGAGGTGGCATGGAACCAAAGTGAGAAGAGCTACGCCGCCTTCTCTTCCGCGGTGGGCTTGCTCGACGCCTTCTTCCTCGGCAGGACCCTGACGAAGGTCTTCACGACCGAGGGCACGAGCATCGGGCGCAGGAGGCGCGAGTCGTAGGGGGCGAGGCGCTTGGCGTTCTCCTCGAGACAGGTCTCGAGAAAGGCGCGCAGCGAGAAGTCTCCGAACATGCTATGGGACTTCAGCGTGAATCCGTCCTGTGTCGCGTCACGGACGATCGCGCCCTTCTTCTGGCCCTTTTCGCCGTCATCTTTCTTTCCGTCGCCGCCCGTCATCGCGAGCGCGCCCTTCAACCGGTCGAAGGCCTGCGCAGCGATGTTCCAGCCGCGCCAGAGATCGAACGCGGGGCGCATCGCGAGCGGCCGGCGCGCGCGCAGGTAGGCCGCCCAGTTGACGATGAAAAGGATGTGGCGCGCCTCCTCCTGCATGATCGTCTCGAAGATGTCGATCAAGGCCTTGGGGAAGAGTTGTGCCCGCTCGCCAAGGCGAAACAGGCCGAACGCGAAGAATGAGTCGAGGCACTCGCCGTAGCCCGTCCGCAGAAATGCGAGGGTCGGGTCCTTCGGGACTTCCGCCGGCGGAAACGGAGCGACCGGAATCCCGTAGTGCTTCGTCAGGAGCATCAGGACCTCGGCGTGGCGGCCCTCCTCGTAGCCCAGAAGGCTGATCGCCTCGGCCATGAGGGGGTCTTTCTCGGTGTCGCCGAGCGACTGGACCTTGACGGCCGTCGCGGCCTCGGTCCGGGTCGC
>JANMPW010000197.1:0-2427 GCA_031370065.1 Acidobacteriota bacterium | reverse complement strand
GGCTCCGGCACGATGTTCGCGGACGTGCCGCCCGGCGCCTTCGCACTCGACTGGATAGAGGATCTCGCCGAAAGCGGGATTACGGCCGGCTGCGACACGTACCTCTTCTGTCCAGACCGGCCCGTCACACGCGCGCAGATCGCCGTGTTCCTCCTGAAGGCCGAACACGGCAGCGCATACGTTCCGTCTTCTGCCACCGGTGTTTTCGACGACGTTCCCGCGTCGAGCGCATTCGCGCCGTGGATCGAGGGTCTCGCGGCAGAAGGCATCACCGCGGGCTGCGGGGGCGGGAACTACTGCCCCGACAACGCCAACACGCGCGCGCAAATGGCGGCATTCCTGGTCGCGACGTTCGGGTTGACGCTGTACGGCCCCTAACGAACCCCCTCTCCCGGCGGGAGAGGGTTGGGGTGAGGGGCGCTCGCCCTCTTTCCCCTCCTGTACACGACCACGCCCACTCCCACCATCACGACCGTCAGCCCCACCACCTTGACGACGGCGAAAAGCTTGTTGGGATCGTTCTCCGCCGGAAAGAGCGAGAGGACGATGGACGCACTGGTCGTCAGCAGTCCGGCGACGCCGAGAACGGCGATGCCCGTGCTGCCCCCGGGGATGCGGAACCCCGGGATCTTCGCTTCGCCCCGCAGCTTGATCGCCGCGGAGAAAAGATAGAGGAACGGGATGAAGTACCAGATGATCGTCATGCTCACGAGCGCGTCGTAGGCGCCGCGCACGGACGTGCCGGCCTGGCCGAGGAAAATGAAGGCGCCGGTGATCAGCGCCTGGGAGACCAGCGCGACCCAGGGCGTCCCCCACTTTTCGTGCACGCGGCCGAACGATTCGGGCAGGTAGTGATCGAGACCAGCGACGAACGGAATGCGAGCGACGGAGGCGAGCCAGGCGCCGACGCTGCCGAGGGCCGTGATCGTGATGAGGACGGCCGCCACGGGGGACAACCCGGAGATGCCGATCCGGGCCTCCGCCCGCTGGATCGCCTGCATGATTCCCTGCATGCTCGTGATCTCCTCAGCGGGAAGCGCCACGAGGACGCTGATGGTGCCCGCAAGGTAGAGGAGCATGATGATCGGAATCGAGACGAGGATCGCGCGCGGCCCCGTACGGTTGGCGTCGCGGATCTCGTCGCCAAGAAACGACGCGGACTCGAGGCCCGTCAATGCGAAGGCGATCGTCGACCAGAAGATGATGTCCTTCAGGTGCGAGGTGGGCAGCAGCGTCTTCGCCGTGAAGTGGGTCGCGGATCCGAACTTGAAGTAGGCGATCGCACCGACCACCAGCAGCAGCGCCGTCGCGAGCCAGCGGGCGATCGCGCCGGCGTTAGAAAGCCACTTGCCGACCTCGATGCCGACGACGTTCACGATCGTGCCGAACGCGAGGCCGATCAGGGAGGCGCCAATGAAGTACGGCGCGCTCGCGGAGTACCCGGTCCAGCGGCTGCCCCCCGCGTAGAGCGCGTTGCCCGCCGCGAAGTAGAGGACGGCCGGGAAGTAGGGCAGGTTCGACATCCAGTAGCACCAGCCCGTGATGAACCCGGCAAAGTCGCCGAAGGCGATCTTCGCCCACACGTAGAGGCCGCCCTCCTCGGGGTGCCGCGACGAGAGCGCGATGACGCAGATGCCCAGCGGCAGCGCCATCGCGAAGAACCCGATGAGCCAGACGGTGATCGCCGAGGCGCCCCCGGCAGCCGCCGTCGCAACCCACTGGAGGTTGGTCCCCGCGGTGATGATGAAGAACAGCACGTCCCGGAACCCCATCGCCTGATGGAGACCGGCGGGGTGTGAGCCCGTCGCGCAGCGTTCTTGCGTCGAGGATACCGCGATGGCGGAAAGACTATCGCAGGGGGAAAGAGGAAGGGCGCGACTCGACGAGGGATCTTCCTTGCCTTGTCATCCTGAGGGCCGAGCACGGCCCGAGGATCCCTTAAGGAGCCGCGCGAGCTATTTGAGCGCCCGCGTCAGCAGGGCGTGGAAGTGGTGCAGTCCGTTCTCGCGCAGGACGGAGTAGCGCCCCCGGTCGTACGTGCGCGAGCGCAGTCCCTTCTGGACGGCCTCGCAGATCTGGATATCTTCCTGCTGGACCTGGTCGCTGAACGCGAAGGAGCGGGCGAACTCCTCGGCCACGCCGGGGCTGTTGGGCTCGAGGACGTACCACTCGAAGCGCGTCAGCGTGCGGTCGGGCCCGAGCGGCAGGATGATGTTCGTCTGCAGGTTATCGGGATACAGGTTGAGCATCATGTTCGGGAAGACCCAGTAGTACAGCGCCTCGGGCTCGGCGCCTTCGGCGAGGTTTCGCCGGTAGAGCGAGTCCACGTTCTTCGAGCGGATCGGCGCGTGCTGCTTCGAGTGGTACTCGGCGGTCTCGACCTTGTAGGCGCGGTAGTCGAGCTCCTGGAAGAGCTCGGGGTGGACG
>JANMPW010000181.1:0-3390 GCA_031370065.1 Acidobacteriota bacterium | reverse complement strand
TGTCCGCCGTGTCGCGCATGACCTCGAGCTCGAATTCCTTCCAGCCCTCGACCGACTCCTCGTTCAGGACCTCGTGGGTCGGGGACTCGGCCAGGCCGTTCTTGACCATCCGCCGGAAGTCCGCCGCCGTGCGCGCGACGCCACCTCCCGATCCGCCCATCGTGAATGAGGGGCGGATGACGAGCGGCATGCGAATGTCCTTCGCGATGGCCTCGGCCTCCACGAGCGAGCGCGCGCGGCCGGAGCGAGGGACCTCGGCGCCGATCTCGAGCATCGCAGTCTTGAAGAGGTCCCGGTCCTCGGCCAGGCGCATCGAGTGCTCGTCGGCCCCGATGAGGCGCACGTTGCGCTTCTCGAGCACGCCCCGCTCGGACAGCGCCAGAGCCAGGTTGATCGCCGTCTGTCCTCCGACCGTCGGAAGGATGGCGTCGGGCCGCTCGCGATCGATGATCCGCTCGAGAAAATCGGGGGTCAGCGGCTCGATGTACGTCGCGTCGGCCAGCTCCGGATCCGTCATGATCGTCGCGGGGTTCGAATTGACGAGGATGACCCGGTACCCCTCGCCGCGCAGCGCGCGCACCGCCTGGGTTCCCGAGTAGTCGAACTCGCACGCCTGGCCGATCACGATCGGTCCCGACCCGATGACGAGGATGCTCTTGATGTCGTCGCGCTTCGGCACCGGGGCGGGAGTATAGCGGTGAGCGGAAGCGGTAGACTGCCGCCAGCCGACCGCTCTCGGACGGCCCGTAAACAATGATCGGACAAACGGTTTCGCACTACCGCGTGATCTCGAAAGTGGGCGGCGGCGGCATGGGCGTCGTCTACGAGGCCGAGGATCTGAAACTCGGCCGTCATGTGGCGCTGAAGTTCCTCCCCGAAGAGCTCGCGCGCGACCACCAGGCTCTGGAACGGCTCCAGCGCGAAGCCCGCGCGGCCTCCTCCCTCCAGCACCCGAACATCTGCACGATCTACGACGTGGACGAGCACGAGGGACGGCCCTTCATCGCGATGGAGCTGCTCGAAGGCGAGACCCTGCGCGACCGCCTCGGTCCGGGGGCCCTGAAGCTCGACGCCCTCCTCGACCTCGGGACACAGATCGCCGACGCGCTCGAGACCGCGCACGCGCGCGGGATCATGCACCGCGACATCAAGCCCCCGAACATCTTCATCACGAAGCGCGGACAGGCGAAGCTCCTCGACTTCGGCCTGGCCAAGCAGGCCAGCCAGCCGGCCGGAACCTCCGGCGGCAATACGGCCCAACCCACCGCGATGGCCGAGGAGCACCTGACGAGCCCGGGGACCGCGATCGGGACCGTCGCCTACATGTCGCCCGAGCAGGCCCGCGGAGAGCCGCTCGACGCGCGCACCGACGTTTTTTCGTGCGGCGCTGTCCTGTACGAGATGGCCACCGGCAGACAACCCTTCAGCGGGAACACCTCGGCCATCATCTTCGAGGCGATCTTGAACCGGACTCCGGTGTCTCCGGTGCGGCTGAACCCGGAGCTGCCGGCGGAGCTCGAACGGATCGTCAACACCGCTCTCGAGAAGGACCGCGATCTGCGCTACCAGAGCGCCGCGGAGCTGAAGACGGACTTGAAGCGCCTGAAGCGCGACTCGGACTCGGGCCGGAGCGGCACCGCCGCGGCAGCCGTTCCGGTCGCGGCGCCGCCGTCGCCTCGGGGGCGATCGAAGATTGCGGCCGTTGCCGCCGCCGTCGTGATCGCGGCGGGCGCCGTGGGCTGGTGGGCCACCCATCGCCGCTCTGGCGCATCGGCTGCCCGCGGTCAAACCACCCTCGCCATCCTCCCCTTCCAGAACCTCAGCGGCGACGCCTCGGCCGATTACCTGCGTCTCGCCCTGCCCGACGAGATCGCGACGACCCTCTCGTACATCCCCACGCTCGCGATCCGCCCGTTCGCCTCAACACAAAAGTACGCGAAGGGCGACGTGGACCCGCAGGCGGCAGGCCGGGAGCTGCAGGTGGCCGACGTCCTCACGGGCCACTTTCAGAAGGAAGGAGACCAGCTCCGGGTCACGCTCGAAGTCATCGACACGGAAAGCAACCGGCTTCTCTGGCGCGACACCTCGAGCGCCGCGGCGAACGACCTCATCGGCCTGCGCGAGCAGATCGCCTCGCGCCTGCGGCAGGGCCTTTTTCCCCTCATCGGCGGGGCGGCGGACGTGGCCGGGGCCGCCACCCGTCCGAAGAATCCCGAGGCCTACGACCTCTATCTGCGCAGCAAGCCCCTGACGAGCGACCCGGAGCCCAACAAACAGGCGATGGCGATGCTCGAGCGCTCCGTCGGGCTCGATCCGGACTACGCGCCCGCTTGGTCCGCGCTCGCCAGCCGCCACTACTACGACGGGTCGAACGGGCAGCCGACCGCCTGGGCGCAGGCCGCGGCGGCCGCCGAGCGGGCACTGTCACTCGATCCCAATCTGTCGGAGGCCGCGGAATACCTGGTCGTCCTCGACACGGAGGGCGGAAATCTCCAAGACGCCTACGCTAAAGCGAACGATCTCCTTCGGCGCCGGCCAGAGGACTCGCGGTCTCACTTCACGCGGGCGTACGTCCTGCGCTACGCGGGCCTGCTCGACGAGGCCGCCCGCGACTGCGCCGCGGCACGCGCCGCCGACCCGCGGAGCCGGGACCTGCGGTCCTGCGGGCTCGTGTTCATGCAGCTGCGCGACTACGATCGCGCGCTGGACTATCTGCGCCTGGACGCCGGCTCGCGCTTCGTGAGGGACATGCAAGGCGAGGTCCTTCTGCGGCAGGGTAAGGTCGGGGCAGCGGCGGCCCTCTGGAGCGACGACGTCTACGGGGGGCGGTGGACTGACCTGTTCCTCAAGTCCGGCCTCCAGGCCGACCGTGATCGCCGGGCAGCCGAGGCCGCGGCGGCCGCGATGGCCGAGCGCGACTCAGAGGACAAGTACATTGTCGCGGCGCTCCTCTGCCGCAGCGGCTACCGCGAGGCCGCGCTGCGCCTGCTGCGCAAAGCCGTGGAGGGCAACTACCTTTGCGTCCCCGCTATGGACAACGATCCCCTCTTGGACTCCTTGCGCAAGGACCCCGAATTCGCCGCGATCCGCGCCGAGGCGATCCGCAAGCAGAAGGAATTCCTGGCGCGCCGCGGGGCGTAGCTGCAAGCCGGCCTGGTCGCCAGAATGATTGGCCAAACGGTCTCGCACTACCGGATCCTCTCGAAGGTCGGCGGCGGCGGCATGGGCGTCGTGTACGAGGCGGAGGACTTGAAGCTCGGCCGGCGTGTCGCCTTAAAGTTCCTTCCCGAGGAGCTCGCGCGTGACCACCAGGCTCTGGAACGGCTCCAGCGCGAAGCCCGCGCGGCCTCCTCCCTCCAGCACCCGAACATCTGCACGATCTACGACGTG
>JANMPW010000021.1:0-8067 GCA_031370065.1 Acidobacteriota bacterium | reverse complement strand
CGACGAGGGCACGCGCGGGTTCTACGTGACGGCGGCGCGGGAGGGCACGGTGACGGTGGGGGATGAGCTGGTCGTGCTCGACTGACCGCAGCGCCCCTCACCCCAGCCCTCTCCCGCCGGGAGAGGAGCTCCAGGCATTTCCCTCTCCCCCCTCGGAGGGAGAGGGTCAGGGTGAGGGGGGCCAACACACCAAAAGAAAAACGCCCCGGTTGCCCGGGGCGTTGGATCGATGCGGATTGCGAAACGACGCTTACAGCGCCTCGCCCTTCAAGGGGATCTCGATCACGGCCTTCTCCTTGTCGGAGGTGTAGAGCGTGATCTTTCCGTCGACGGCGCCCTTCTTGACCTTCTCGTTGGCCTTGACGACGACCGTGTAGGAGACGCCTTCCTGCGTCGGCACCACGTCGGTGACGAAGCCCGGGACGTTGACCTCGGCCCTGGTGACCTTGATCGGCGTGCCCGGCTTGTTGTTCGTCACGACGATGTTGCGCGTGATGGGATCCTTGCCCGGCGTGAAGTTTCCGAAGTTGACCGTGATCGGCGTGATCGACACGCGCGGCCGCACGATGCCGGAGACCGGCACTTCGATCGTCGGCTGCTGCGACACGCCCGTATTGATCCGGATGGGCGCGTTCAAGAGGCCCTCGGGCGCATCCGACGTGACGGCGATCGCCAGCTTGTACTGCTCGCCCAGCCGCCCGGCGATCTTGTCCTTGTCGCCCGTGGGAGAGATCTCTGCCTTGACATAGGGCTGGGCCGTCTCGGCGACGGTCGGCTTGAAGCCCTTCTCTTCGGAGATGAGGATCACGTCCTGCGAAGCCGCGTCGCCCTTGACGACGGAGAAGCGCACGTATGCCTGCGGGGCCACGTCCACGAAAGGCTTGACGAGCGCCTTGACGAACAGATTCATCTGCGGGCGCTCGGGGTCGTTGGAGACGACGAGGACCGACTTGGAGATCGGTCCGGCAAAGCTCTTGGTGTCGACGCTCGTGTGGACCCTGCCCTCCGCGCCGGGCTTGATCAGCTTATCGAACGAGGAAACGGTGCAGCCGCACGAAGGGCGGGCGTCGGTGATGACGAGGTCCGAGCCGCCGGAGTTGCGGATGATGAAATCCGTCTCGATGACCTGGCCCTTGGGGACGGTCCCCATGTCCTTGGTCTCCTGACTGATTTCGATCTTGGGTGCGGCGATCGCCTTGCCCGGGGCCTGAGTCTTGGCCGCGGGCGGAGCCGGCGCCGCGGGCTTCGATTCGGCGGGCTTCTGGGCCAGGGCCACCCCGGACGCCAGGAGCGCGGCCATCGAAAGCCGGCTGATTTTCAGGACATGACGCATCTTCAGTTTCCTCCTGTCATAGCGAATCAAAACGGGTAAACCCTCGGAAAGCGGGGGCTATTTCCGAAAACGCCTCCATTAGACCAAACTCCGCACGGAAAGATGAGCGAAAAGCGGCGTTTCCACTTCGTCCCCGTCGGCGGCACGGCCATGGTGCCTCTTGCGGCCCTGCTGCGCGAGGAGGGCCACGGCGTCACCGGAAGCGACCGGGCTCTCTATCCGCCCATGTCAACCCTGCTCACCCGCCTCGGCATTCCGGTGGCCGAAGGATTCGCGCCCGAACACGTGCCGCCCGACTGCACCGCGGTCGTCGTGGGAAACGCCGCGCTCCGGGACAACGTCGAGGCGGCCGAGGGCATGCGCCGCGGGCTGCCTGTCCTCTCCCTGCCGCAGGCCGTGCGGAAATACCTGCTTCCGGGCAGGACCTCCGTCGTCATCACCGGGACGCACGGCAAGACGACAACCTCGGCCCTGACCTCCTGGCTCCTCCTCGATTCCGGGCGCGATCCGGGGTTTCTCGTCGGCGGCGAGATGCGAAATCTCGGCAGCGGCTATCGGCGCGGGCGCGGAGCGCTTTTCGTTCTCGAGGGCGACGAGTACAACGCCGCCTTCTTCGACCGCGGACCGAAGTTTCTCCACTACGAGCCGAAGCATCTCCTCGTCGGCAACATCGAGTACGACCATGCCGACCTCTACCCCGACCTCGAGTCCGTGATCGAAGCCTTTCGCAAGGTGGTGCGCCTGGTCCCGCCGGACGGGGTCGTCGTTTTGAACGCGGATGACCGCCGAGTCGCCGCGCTCGAGTCCGAGGCCCGCGCCGCCGTCGTGCGCATCTCGCTCGAAACCCCGGGCGCGGACTTCTCGGCGCGCGACATCGTGTTTGCCCCGGAGGGCACGGAGTTCACGCTGTTCGAAGCGGGCCTGCCGACCGCGCGGCTCTCTTCGCCGCTCTCAGGCCGCCACAATGTGAATAACGCCCTCGGCGCGATCGCGCTCGCGCGCGGGCTCGGTCTCTCGGTCGGTGAGATCGGCCGCGCCCTGGCGCGGTTTGAGGGCGTCAAACGCCGCATGGAGGTCAAGGGAGAGAAGAACGGAATCCTCGTCGTGGACGACTTCGCGCACCACCCGACCGCCGTCGGCGGAACGATCGAGGCCGCGCGCGCGCGCTTCCCGGGCCGCCGCCTCTGGGCGCTTTTCGAGCCGCGCTCGAACACCGCCGGCCGCAAGATGTTCGAGGACGAGTACGCGGAAGCTTTCGCCGGAGCGGACGCCCTCGTGATCGCCCCGGTCTTCCACGCAGAGCGCCTCGGCCCCGACAACCAGATCAACCGCGCGGCCCTCGTCGCGCGCTTTGCTTCTACGGACAAGCCCGCCTTCGCTCCGGAGGCGATCGCGGACATCCCCGGGATCCTCCGGCGCGAGGCGCGGTCGGGCGACGTGCTGCTGCTCATGTCCTCGGGCGCCTTCGGCGGCCTGCCCGAGACGCTGCTCGAGAGCCTGTGACACGGCGCGTTCTCTACGGCGGCCTCGCCGCCCTCGGCCTCGCGCTCTACCTCTGGCCAGCCCTCGCCGCGCCCGTCGTCCGCTGGTCGGATTCCGAGCTCGACCTCGACTGGGCGCGCCGCGGTGCCGGAATCTCTTCGCCGGTCGTCTCCCCGCACCACCCGCCCAAGCCCGGCTACATCCTGTTCCTGCGCGGCGCCATCGCCCTCGGCCCGGCACAGACCGAGGCGCGGCGCGTGGTCGTGATCCAGTCGCTCTTACTCTGGCTCTCGATCGGGGTCACGGCCCTGCTCGGCGGCCGCAGGGTGGGGGCGCGATGGGGCGTGGCGCTCTACGTCGTCCTGGTCCTTTTCCTGCGCCTGCGCGATTCATCGAGCGCCGTCATGTCGGAGGCGTTGACGGCCGCGCTGCTGCTTCCGATTGCCGCCGTGCTGCTCGATCCGCCGAGGCGCGCGGTGACCGCGATCCTGCTTGGCCTCGCGATCGCGGCACTCTTCCTTGTGCGCCCCAACGCCGGAGCCGCGGCGATCCTCCTGGCCGTGGTCAGTCTCTGGATGTCGGGCGGCCGCCGGCGCATCGTTCCCCTGCTCATCGGCTTCGCCGTGCTCTGGATCCCATTCTGGGCGGCGACCAGTGTCCCCGGAGACCCCTTCCGCGGGATGGCGCCCGCCTTCATCTCGGGAAGCGTCGACTACAGCTGGACGCCCGGGCACGAGCACCCCGAGCCGGAACCGCCCCCGTTCGTGCAGGTTCGCACTGCCTTCGAAGCCTGGAAGGCGACGCTCGGAGAGAGAGGCGTCGACCGCAGCAGACAGCTGGCTTGGCGCGGGCTCCATGGCCCGCTCGGAACGGACTTTTACGACGCGCGCTGGTCGCCCGCGTATGCCCGGATGGCCATGCTGTCCCGCGTCGTTGCGCCGCTCTTGACGCTCGCTGCGCTCGCGGCCCTCCTCGCCGCTCCCACGCACGGAGACCCCTCGGTGGCGAAGGCGCTCGGGCTCCTGCTCTTTGCTCTCCTCGTCGCGCAAAGCCTTTTTCTCGGAGCCCTCCCCCGCCTCGCGCTGCCATTTCTGCCGGCGCTCTTCCTCTTTGGAGTCGTCGCGTTCACCGGGCTCGAGAGCGCTTCGCCGCGAGTCGGCACCGCAGCCCTGTTCGCCCTTCTCGTTGCGGCCGTGGCATGGCAGCGCCAGGTGCTCGACTGGGAGTGGGGGCTCATCGAAACAGCCGGCGTGCGCATCACCCAGACGATTCCCCGAGGGGCTCTTCCCCGACAGGCTCCGGCCACGCTGCATATCCGCATTGCGCCGCCCCTGATGCCCTCAAACGCGGGGCTGGAAGTCCTTGGGCCCGGTGGGCAGCGGCTCTTCGCAAGCAGCGGCGACACTTCGCGCGAGGCACCCGTCGTGACGATGGCGCTACCCCCGGGGCTGCTCGACGCCAACCGTCGCGGTCCAGTGGCGCTCGAGCTGCTCGCAACAGGGAATTACGACCCGACGCACTACCTGCTTTTTCCGGTCATCCCGCCGCCATGGGCAACGGCCGCGGCGCGAGAGGGCAGCCGCGAAATCTCGCCGGCGTCAGGGGTCGGATCCGGGTCGCTCGATTGGTGGGCGCACCCGGGCGCGGAGTAGGCGCTTGAGTATGGAGTAGGCGCCTTCGTTAGGACGCTCGCCCGTCATGGGCGACGACCCGGTTGCGTAGCATGCCGACGCCGCCGATCTCGACCTCGACGACGTCACCGTGCGCGAGCGGCCCGACGCCGGCGGGCGTGCCCGTCAGGATCAGATCGCCCGGCAGGAGCGTCATCATGCGCGAGATGTAACCGACGAGAAACGCCGGCGAAAAGACCATGTCGGAGATCGGCGCCGACTGGCGGACGGCGCCGTTGACACGGGTCTCGATCGTCGCGCCGGACGGGTCGAAGCCGGCGATGATCGCGGGCCCGACCGGGCAGAAGGTATCGAAGGACTTCGAGCGCGCGAACTGCTTGTCCTTTTTCTGGAGGTCGCGCGCCGTGACGTCGTTGGCGCAGCACACGCCTGCCAGCGCCTCCTGCCAGCGCTCCTGCGGCCAGCGCTTGATCTTCCGGCCGATGACGAGCGCGAGCTCTCCCTCGTAGTCCACGCGCTGCGACTCGGGCGGCAGCACGATGTCGCCGCCGCCCACGACGAGCGCCGACGGCGCCTTGAGAAAAAGCATCGGCTCGTCCTCGGGCGCGACGCTACCGAATTCCGCGGCGTGCTCGCGGTAGTTCTTTCCCACCGCGACGATCTTCGACGGCGAGGGCGGTGCCTCGGGCGAGCCGAAGGGGATCTGCCGGGTCACTCTTTCCAGGCCTCCTCGAGCAGCTCCCCGGTGTAGATCTCGCGGGCGTCGCCGGTCAGGCGCACGCCGGCGACCACTTCTCCCTCTTCGCGGAACTCGACCGTCAGGTCCACGCCGCTCTTCGTCCCGCAGGTGACGGGCGAAGTCGCTATCCCCTGCCGCCCCGCGGCGATCGCCGAGGCGACCACGCCCGAGCCGCAGGAAAGGGTCTCCCCTTCCACGCCGCGCTCCCAGGAACGGACTTCGATGCGGTTCGGGCCTGCCGAGCGCACGAAGTTGACGTTGGCGCCTTCGGGCAGCGCCGGGTGGCGGCGCAAGGGCGGGCCGAAGCGATCGATCGCGAGCTTGCCGAGATCCCCGCGCACGAAGACCACCAGGTGCGGCACGCCCACTTTCATCGGGATCGCGGTCGGCGGCAGGCCGCGACCGGAAATCGGGATCGGATCGAGCGGCGCGGGCACGGCGGGCAGCGCGAGCGTGACCTGTTCGCCGTCCACGCGCGAGTCGATCGTTCCCCAGCCGGTCTCGAGCACGACCGATCCTCCCGTGGCGAGGCCATGCCGGATGGCGTATCGCGCCGCGCAGCGTGTCCCGTTGGCGCAGAAGGTCGCCGGACTCCCGTCGGCGTTGAAGTAGTCGACGCGCACGCGGCCCTTCTCGCCGGGCGAAAGAAACAGCGCTCCATCGGCTCCGACCGAGAGCCCGCGCCGGCAGGCGAGCGCGAGGCGCCGGCGGTCCTCCTCCGTCAGCGCGCGGCCGTCCGCCTCGAAGATGAGGAAGTCGTTGCCGCCGCCGGCCATTTTCACGAAGCGCGCGGGAAGGGACATGGGGCGTAGAGTTTAATCGAAGGGCGAAGGATCGCCTCCCTGATGTCCTCGCTCGCGTTCGGGTGCCGTAGGGGCGGCCCTCTGGGCCGCCCGGGCGGGGCAAGCCCCGCCCCTACGACCCAACGTGCGGTCAAGACTTCGGTTACAGAACGCCAGCGCTCTTCAAAACGGCTCTGCGACCGCCTCGGGGCTGGGCGCACTCTGGTTGCCCGCCCGATCGACGGCCCGGACCGTGTAGCGGTATCGCTTGCCCTGCCCGACCGACTCGTCGGTGAAAAAGGGATCGGCGACCGGCTCCTTCGTCAGCCGCTCCGGCTGGCTTGACCCTTCCGCGCGGAACACGAGGTAGCCGGCCAGGTCCGGCGCGTCCACCGGATTCCAGACGAGGCGCACGCGGTTGCCTTCCGAGAGCGCGTCCATGCGCGAAGGCACCGGGGGCGGATAGATGTCGCGGTAGAGGAAGGCGATCTCCTCGGCGGCAAGGCCCTCGACTTTCGTGTTCTTCGCGAGGACGGCGCGCACCGTGTATACGAGGGGTACGCCATAAGGCGCTCCAGCGTCCACGTACGAGAGGGCGACGACCGGGGCCGCGTTGAGCGGCCTCTCGTACTCCTCTTCCGGCAGGATCCTGCGGTAGACCTCGTAGCCCCCGATCTCGACGGGCCGCCCGAGCACGTCTTTTTGCGGCGGGAGCCACTCGATGCAGACCCGGCCCTCCGCGGGCAGCGCCGGCAGGAGGACCGGAGCCTCGGGCGCGACGCCGGGCTCGAGGGTCGCGATGTTGGAAAGCGGGCTCCTGGAGCCACCGCGCCGCACGGAGATGACGGCGTACGCGAGCGGCTGCGGTTTCTTCTCCTGTGCGAGCAGGGGCGAGAGGGGGTCCCGGTACACGACCGAGGCGCCCCGCGTGCGCTCGGCGATCTCGGACAGCGCAAGCGTCGCGATCTTCTCTCCCGCCTGGTAGAACGCCTCTTCGGCAAGCCGCGTGTTGGTCGCGGCGCGGCGCTGTGCGGCGCCAGGCAGCCGAACGACTCCCGTGCCGGTCTGTCCGCCCTGGCTCGACCCCGCCCGCCGCGGGCCCGTCAGCGATGGCGACGGGTGAAGGACCCGATAGACCTCGATCGTCTCGAGGTCCGTCAAGGGCGCGCCCGTGAGCAGCCGATCCGGGAAGGTGAAGGTCAGGACAGCGTCGTCGCCCTCCTGCTCGGCGGAGAGATCGGAGACGGCGTTGGGCGCGCGCGGCAGCGGCGCCTGCGGATCGCCCTTCTTCCCGCACGCCCCCGGGAGAACCAGGAACGCGAGCAGGATCCAGACTGTGGACTGTCGACTGCCGACTGTCGACTTCGTCACAGCACGTAGCGCGACAGGTCCTCGTCCTTGACGAGATCTGCGAGCGCGCCCTGCACGTCGGAGAGCTCGATCCGGATCGCCTTGCCCGCATTCTCGGGCCCCGCAAACGAGATGTCCTCGAGCAGGCGCTCGAGGATCGTGTGCAACCGGCGCGCGCCGATGTTCTCGAGCGCGCGGTTGACACGCTCGGCGTCGCGCGCGATCTCGCCGATCGCCTCTTCCGAGAAGGATAGGTCGACCCCCTCCGATCCCATGAGCGCCCGGTACTGCTTGAGCAGCGCGTTCTCCGGCTCGGTCAGGATGCGCACGAAGTCGGGCTCCGTCAGGGAGTCGAGCTCCACGCGGATCTGTAACCGGACCTGCAGCTCGGGGATCAGGTCCGAGGGTTTCGAGACGTGAAACGCGCCGGCCGCGATGAAGAGCACGTGATCGGTCTTGACGAGGCCGTACTTCGTGTTCACGGAAGTGCCTTCGACGATCGGCAGAAGATCGCGCTGCACGCCCTCGCGCGACACGTCGGGCCCGCGGCCGCCCGACTCGCGCCCGGCGACCTTGTCGATCTCGTCCAGGAACACGATGCCCGACGATTGCGCCCGCTCGACGGCCTCGCGCGCGACCTGGCCGGGGTCGATGAGCCTTCCCTCTTCCTCGGCCTGCAGGATCTGCCGCGCCTCGCCGACGGTCGTCTTGCGGCGTTTCTTCTTGCCACCGAAGAGGCCCGGGAGCATC
>JANMPW010000135.1:0-2311 GCA_031370065.1 Acidobacteriota bacterium | reverse complement strand
CCGAAGAGGCGCGCGGAGCCCCCGGTGGGTCGGGTCAGGCCGAGCAGGATCTTGACGGTCGTGGTCTTGCCGGCCCCGTTCGGCCCGAGCAGGCCGAAGACCTCCCCGGGCTCGACCCGCAAGTCTATCCCGTCCAGGGCGTTGACGTTACATCCCCGGAACCGGGTCCGGTAGACCTTGCGCACGCCTTGCGCCTCGATCGGTAAATTCGCCATCGATAGAGCTAACGAAAGCGCCGGGGAAAAGTTCGGCGTCGGGCCGGCTACCTCTTCGGCGGCGCCGGCGGCTGGGCGGCCTCGGACCACGGCGGCGCCACGCCGTTCATTCGGGCGTATGCGATCGACTGGCCGAGGTGCTCGTGCATGTGGTTGCCCACCGTCATGATCAGGGCGCGCTCGCTCATCTCGCGGCCCCCGAAGACCCGGACCTTCTTGTCGAGGTCGGCGTCGGGCGTCTTCAGGACGACCGAGCGCACGTGGTCGAACGACTGGCGCAACATCGCGACGACCTTCGCCTTGTCCGTCACGCCCGTCTCCGTGGACCGGTCGATCCCGGCGAGCGGCTGCACTCCCATGAAGGACGGGAGGAAGGAATTGGCCACCACGATGTGCATATAGACCTCGCTCACCGAGCGCACGCCCTTTTCCGGCCGCCAGGAGTACTTTTCGCCGGGCACCGCCTCGGCGAGATCGAGGATCTTCTTGCTCACGTCGTCGAGCTGGCCGAGAAAGTCGGCCCGAAAGCCGGTCGACGGCGCCGCGGGGGCCGGGGCGGCCGCCGGCGCCTGGGCCGTGGCGAGGGCGGATGCGGCGAACAGGATCGCGGGAACGAGAAGGGAGAGCTTCTTCATGGGTCCTTACCTCTCGATCTTCGGCGCCGGGGCAACGGGAGGGATCTTCGCCTCTGCGACGGCGCGATTGAAGTCCTTCACTCCGGTGTCGAGGATTGCCTTGTACTCGGCGCGCGCGGCGTCGAGCCTGACCTTGAGAAGGCCGTAGTACTCCAAGGACGACGGCGTCGGCTTCGCGTCCGCGCTGGCGACGATCGCGGCCAGGTACACCCAGTCGTGGTCGAGCTTCGGCTCGTAGTTGAGATCGTCCTCGTCCGCGACGATCAGCGGATTCGTGAGCTGGTCCTCCACGGCGGTGAGCCTGTCCGCCAGCGCCGCGGCTTGCTTTGCGAGCGCGCCACCCTTGCCGAGGCGCCCCGCGCGGGCGCCGAGCTCCTCGACCTGCTGCCGCGCGTCGCGAATCTCGAGGACCGTCTCGTGCGTTTCGGAAAGCCGGTCGCGGATCGCCCTCAGCAGCTCGTGCTGCGCCTTGAGATCGGCGGCCGTCGCGTACCCAGCCGGGTGCGGCCGGACCTCGATCGGCTGCGTGTACGTCTTGTCGCCCGCGCTCAGCCGCACCGAGTAGGTGCCCGGCGCGACCTTCGGCGGATTCTTCGTCCCCTCGTTGAAGACGGCCTTGGGCACGAGCGTCGGCTTCATGATGCGCAGGTCCCATACGAACCGGTTGACTCCGGCCTTCGGCTCGAGCGCCTTGTCCCTGCCCTTCTGCAATTCCGCCTGCGCGGCCTGCTCCTTGAGGTCCTCGGGCTGCGGTGGCTTCTGGTTCGAGTACGAGCGCAGGAGGGTGTCCCCGTCGAAGAACTCGAGCAGGACCCGGTCATTCGGCTTCGCCGCGTCTTTGAGCCAGTAGTCGACGACGACGCCCGCCGGCATGTTTTTGCCCGCGGCTTCCGGCTCGTCCTCCTCGCCCATCACGTCGATGTCCACCCGCACGGTCGACCGCGGCGGGAAGAGGTACGCCGCCGAGCCCGCGACCGTCTCGTCCCACTTCCGCAGGACCGTCAGATCGTCGAGGATCCAGAATGCCCGCCCCTGCGTCGCCACGACGAGGTCGTCGTTCTTGATCGCGAGGTCGGTGATCGGCGTGTAGGGAAGGTTGCGCTGGAACGGCTGCCAGTTCGCTCCGTCGTCGAAGGAGACGTAGAGGCCCGCCTCGGTCCCGGCATAGAGGAGCCCCTGGCGCACCGGGTCCTCGCGCACGACGCGGGTGAACGCGCCGTCCGGGATCCCGTTGACGATCTTCGTCCACGTCTTCCCGTAGTCGCTCGTCTTGTAGAGGTAGGGCCGGAAGTCGTCCCACTTGTACATGGTCGCCGCCACGTAGGCCGTCCCCCTGTCGCGCGGCGACGCGTCGATGGCGTTGATCTGGATCCACTCGGGAATCCCCTTCGGGGTGACGTTCTGCCACGTCTTTCCGTTGTCGCGCGTGACGTGGACGAGGCCGTCGTCCGAGCCCGCCCA
>JANMPW010000133.1:0-2711 GCA_031370065.1 Acidobacteriota bacterium | reverse complement strand
GTCATGGTCGGCGAGGGTGGGCGTGTCAAGGTCCTCGACTTCGGCCTGGCCAAGCTCGCCGCGCCGCAGTCCGACGAACGCCTCGGCTCGCAGCTGGCGACCGAGATGCAAACGCGCGACGGTGTCGTGATGGGGACGGTGCCTTACATGTCCCCCGAGCAGGTGTCGGGCAGGGCCGTGGACCACCGGACCGACATCTTCTCGCTCGGGATCATCCTCTACGAGATGGCGAGCGGAAGGCGGCCGTTCCAGGGCAACTCCTCGGCCGAGCTCATCTCCTCGATCCTGCGCGACACGCCCCGCCCCCTCGCCGAGCTTCGATCGGACCTGCCGGCGGAGCTTGCCCGGATCATCGAGCGCTGCCTCGAAAAGGACGCGGGCAACCGTTACCCGACGGCGCGTGCGCTCCACGACGACCTGCAGGGGCTGCGCACCGATCCCGGAGCGCGCGGGGTCTCCGGAGCGGCGGCGCAAGCTCCGTCATCCCTTGCGGGCGTCCCGCCACACCGGCGCAGGAAGGCCTGGCTGGCGACTGTCGTGGGAGTCGCGCTCGTCGCCTCGTTCGCGGCCCTGTGGAAGATGCGACAGCCGCGCGCCAACGAGACGCCCGCGACCGTCGCGAAGTCCTCCGTCCCGTCGATTGCCGTGCTTCCTTTCGTCAACGAGAGCGGAAGCTCGGACGACGAGTACTTCTCGGACGGTATGGCCGAGGAGCTGGCCAGCGCGCTGATGAAGGTCTCCGGCCTCCGGGTCGCCGCGCGGAGCTCCGCCTTCACCTTCAAGGGGAAGGCGGCGGACGCGCGGGAGGTTGGCGCCAAGCTCAACGTGGGCACGGTGCTCGAAGGCACGGTGCGCCGCTCGGGTTCGAAGCTCCGGGTGACCGTGCAGCTGGTGAACGCGGCCGACGGACTGGCGCTCTGGTCCGAGCGCTACGAGCGCGAGGCGAAGGACGTCTTCGCGGTCCAGGACGACATTACGGGATCCGTCGTCGCGGCACTCCGGCTCACTCTCGGACCCGGCATACCCGCAGGCAGCAGGACCGACCAAACGGAGAACGCCGAGGCGCATGACCTCTACCTCCGCGGCCGGTTCTTCATGTTCAAGGTGACGGAGGACGGCCTGCGCAAGGCCCTCGACTATTTCGAGCAGGCGCTCGCGAAAGACCCGAACTACGCGCCCGCGTACGCCGGCACGGCATTCGCCTGGACCTGGCTCGCCGACGCCTTTCTGCCTCCCAGGGAGGCTTACCCGAAGGCGAAGGCCGCGGCGCTGAAAGCCCTGGAGCTGGACCCCACGAACGTCGAAGCCCGCAGCAACCTGGCGATCATTCTGTGGCTCTACGACCGGGATTCGCGAGCCTCGGATGAAGAGTTTCGTCGCGCGCTCGAGTCGGGCCCCAACTCCATGGATGCTCACAACCTCTACGCGATCAGCCTTTGCGAGTCGAAACGGATCGACGCTGGCCTTGCCGAGGCGGAACGCGCGATCGCTCTCGATCCTCTGAACGTGTGGCCGAGCTGGACGCGCGAGGACTGTCTCTGCCAAGCCCGACGCTACGACGAGACCATCGCGCAGCACAAGAAGTCGGAGGAGCTCGATCCCAATTACTACTACATCGACTCGTGGGCAGGCATCGCCTATCGCGAGAAGAAGATGAACGCCGAATCCGTCGTGGAGTACCAGAAAGTCCAGAAAGCCGCCGGGGTTCCTCTGGCCGGGTTGGCAGTCACTTATGCCCGGATGGGGGAAACCGCGGAAGCCCGCAAGATTCTTCAGGACTTCCTGGAACTGGCGGGGCGGCGATACTTTGCGCCGGAGCTGGTGGCGACGATCTACACCAGCCTCGGAGAGAAGGACCAGGCCTTCGTCTGGATCGAGAAGAGCTATGAAGCCCGATCGGCGTTCATGTCTTCCCTGTACGGCTCCGCCATGTTCGACCCGCTCCGGTCGGACCCGCGCTTCACCGCCCTGCTGAAAAAGATGAATCTCGCGAAGTAGCTGCGGGGCTGACCCCGTATTCGGGGTCGCGCGGCCTGTGCCTCCCAGAGGACTAGAATCGCTCCTGCCATTCCCCAATACGAAACCGGAGACCGCGCTTTCTGGTGCCGAGGAGGTCCGAATTGATCGGCCGCACCCTCGGCCACTACCGCATCACCGCTGCCATTGGCGCGGGCGGGATGGGCGAGGTGTACCGGGCCACCGACACGAAGCTCGGGCGGGACGTGGCGATCAAGATGCTTCCGGCGGCGGTGGCGCAGGACCCGGAGCGTCTGGCCCGCTTCGAGCGTGAGGCCCGCTCACTCGCCTCGCTGAACCACCCCAACATCGTCACCATCTACTCGGTGGAGGAGGACGGCGGCAGCCGGTTTCTCGCCATGGAGCTGGTGGAGGGCGACACCCTCGACACCCTCCTCGCGCCGGGCGGCCTCCCGCTCGCCCGGTTCTTCGAGATTGCCGTGCCGCTCGCCGACGCGTTGTCGGCCGCCCACGAGCGCGGCATCGTGCACCGGGACGTGAAGCCCGCCAACGTGATGGTGACGCTCGAGGGACGCGTCAAAGTGCTGGACTTCGGACTCGCCAAGCTCGAGGCCGCCGACTCCAATCCCGATCATACGAGCACTCCGACCGAGAGCCGCCTGGACCTGACGAGCGAGGGTCAGGTCTTCGGCACGGTCGCCTACATGTCTCCGGAGCAGACGCGGGGCGCCAAA
>JANMPW010000166.1:0-3558 GCA_031370065.1 Acidobacteriota bacterium | reverse complement strand
CGGTGGAACACCGCGGCTTCCACGGGCGTCGGGACCGGGGCGACGGCGGACGCGGCGAGCGGCGTCGCTGTCTTCTCCAGGGCCGCTTTCAGGGCCTTCGCGACCTCCGGAGCCGTGCCCTTGCCCGAGAAGTGCAGATAGAGAATCCGGGGTGTCTCGCCGATCAGATGGTTGTGGATCGCTAGAACCTCGACCCCTCCGGCCTGGAGGGCGCTGACGACCGCATTGACCTCCGGGCCGAGGAGGACGAGGTCTCCCATCGCCATGGCCTGACCAGCCGGCATCTGCTCAAACGCGGCCCAGGAACCCAGAGCGAGCGCGGGCTCGATCGCGACGCCATCGCGCGTGACATGGAGGTCGGTGCGAGGCCATCCGAACCTCCGAACGCCGTCGGGTTGGACCTTCGCCGGTCTTCCAAGGGTTTTCTCGACCGCTTCCCAGTCCGGGGCGATCCCGAACGCCGCTGATCGCCCCAACGTGAGTATCGCGAAGCCGGCGAACAGGGCTGCACGGACGCGCCGATGTTTCATGGGTTACCTCTCCTGGTTCTCGCGTGATTCGACTTGCTTTCGGCGAGCTGGCGGATCCGTCGGCGGAACGAAGCGTAGAGATCGTCGAAGAGGGCGAACTCGCGCTTGAGCCGATCCTCGTCGCCGGAACAGTCGAGGACGACGCCGAGGACGATCTGCTGGAGTTTCATGTCAACCGTTAGAGAGATTATGTCAACCGATTGACAAGCCTTTTTCCATGGCGCACTTGGGGAGACCGGTTCGTCGTCGTCGGCACCTCACCTCGTCGCGGCGCCTTCGATCTGTTTGATGGCGCGCGACGCGGCCCAGGCCGGGGTCAGGTCGATGACGCCGCCGACGTGCGCGGTAGGCCTGGCGGCAATCTCCTTCAGGACCGGCAGGGCGGACGACGCGGCCGGGCCGATGGCGCCGAGCGCCGTCGCGGACTCGCGCACCACATCCACCGATTCGCCCGGCGTCCGGCACGCGGCGATGAGCGCCGGCACGGCAGCCGCCGCCCCGGGACCGATCGCCCCGATCGCGATGGCCGCCTCCATCCGCACGCTGATTTCCGGATCCCTCAGCCGCGCGATGAGCGCCTGCAGCGCCGGCCCGGCCGCGGGTCCGAGCCGCGAGAGCTCCAGCGCGCACAGTCCGCGCACGACCGCGTCCGGATCCGAAAGCGAGGCCGTCAGCGCTGCGACGCCCCTCGGAATGTTCGGCGGCAGCGTCGCCGCGGCCTTCTTCCATCCATCCGGCCCGGTGCGCGCGAGGATCAGATTGTCCACGCCCAGGGCATAGGCGGTCGAGGCCGCGTTCTTGCCGATGCAGACGAAGGTGACGGTATGCCGACCCTTCGAAAGCCGCGGCCAGCCGATCTGGTAGTCCATGCCGACATAGGTCTCGTAGGCGTACCCGTCGAAGGAGAGCTGGGGCCGCACGTCCGCGCCCGGCTCGTGCTCGAGGACAGGCGCAACCGGAGGCTTTCCGTCGAGGAGCACCGTGTAGATGCCGTAATCCGAGCCCTGCGCCACCTGCGTGTAGAGCTCGTAGTCGCCGGTTTCGCCCACGTCGAAGGGAATCGTCAGCTTCGAGCCCGGCCCTTCGCCCTGGAAGACCACGACGTCCTTGGACCAGAAGAGATCGGGAAAGACGGACGCCTTTCCCTTCTGGGCGACGATCGCGTCCATCACGCCCTCGACCTCGAACTGCTGTGCGTTGCCCTGCGGCAGCCGCGCGGCGCCGTAGGGTACAGGAGGCAGCCCCGTCGCGATCCCGTCCTGGTACCAGAAAGCGACCGAGGACATCAGGTCGTTGCGCACGCCGAAGGCGGACTTGATCGAACCGTCCTGGTTAAACGTCCAGCCGAGGTGTTCGATGTCGAAGTGGAGCGATTTCGAGAACGGGATCGGGTCCCTCACGTGCCATCGGTAGCCGGTCATGCGCGACCCGAGGCCCGTGCCGTCGGCGACCGTGACGCCGGTATAGAGGCCGTTGCTGACATGGAGGCCCCAGGCGTCGTTGAAGTAGTCCTCGGAGCCCGTGCCCATGAGAGAGGGATTCTTCTCGCCGTCCACGAAGAAGCGGTCGTCGCCTTCGCCGAACCATCCCGCCTCGGGCTGCACGACGGAGAGCACGGTCCCCACGTAGAACCCGCGACCCGTGACATCGAGGAACACATACGGGCTCCCGTCGTCCGGGGCGGGCAGCTCCTGCCGGTACCGTGCGTGAAAGTACGCTGTGTCGGGCGGAAGCGAGGGCACCTTCTCCCAGTCCACGTGGTAGTAGACGTTGTCGACTCGGCGGCGGCCCTCGTTGGTCAGAGTGATCCGACACGTGCGGCGGAAGGGCATCGGCCAGTAACTGTTGCGCGCCCGGCCATCCGAGCTGTTGCGGATCATGGAGGACTCGACCGTCCGCTCGAAGCCGTGGCCGACCGCAAAGAAGTCACCGAGCGGCGCGTCCACCGAGGCCTCCGCACTGCCGTCGTAATAGACGCGCAGGCGCAGCAGGCGCGGCCATCCATACTCGTTGGCCGCGACCGTGATCCAGATGTGCGTGACCACGCCCGGCCCCTCGAGGTCGGCCAGCGTGATGGTCTCGCCGGGGATCGGGCGCTTGCTGTCGTGGTTGGAGGCCGGATCGGGATTGCTCGAGGAAGACCGGTGCGCCGTGAAGTCCTTGAGCTTCGAGAACTCGAGCGGGTCCTGCTGTCCGGCGGCGGGCGCGGCTAGCGCGGCAAGGGCCGTGGCGGCCAGGGCGAGTACGAGGGACCCGAGCTTCATGTCGACCTCCGCAGTTCTCGCCCGAGGGCGAGGAGACGTTTTCGGATCTTATGCCGAGTCGCCGTCAGCGACCCGACGTCCTGAACGCGGAGTCAGCGCGCCCCTTCCTCCTGCTCGAAGCGCGAGAGCTCTCTGAGGAAGCCGATCGCGGACGCGAGGCTGCGCCCGGCGATGTCGTCCATGAGCCGCTGCACGAGAGGCGACTGCTTCCATCGGTCCGCATGGCGCTTCGACACCCAGAGCATCAGGACGAGGACCGCCAGGCCGAAAAGGAGATTGGCGGCGAGCCACTTCGCGTCGAGGAAGGCGTACGGATCCACTCCGGAGAGGCCCTTCACGGCCACGATCAAGAGCGGGATCCAGAGGATCGGCGAAAGCAGCAGCACCCACTTCGTGATCCGGATGCGGCGGACCCGGAGCGACTCGATCCGCCTCTGGATTGCGACAATCGGAGCGCCGTAGTCGATGGTCCTCAGCACCGCCCACTGGCGGATGCCCGCGCTCATGATCGCGATGGCGAACACGAGCAGCACGGCGGCGGGCACGGCGAAGCGCGGCTCGCCGATGTGGTCCCCGAGGAAGGAGCCGAGCAGAAGAACGGCCGGGACATTCACGAGCGTCTCGAGAAAGATCCAGCGGGACAGCGGCTTCAGCGCCGCGTCCACTCGGGTCAGGCCGGACTCGCGCAGGAGTCGCGTGTTGAGCCGGACGTTCTTCTCCAGCTTCGCGTCGTATTCCGCCCACTTGCTCTTCAGGTCATCCAG
>JANMPW010000107.1:0-16626 GCA_031370065.1 Acidobacteriota bacterium | reverse complement strand
TGGCCGCGGAAGTCGCCGTACTCGATCTCGTCGGTCCGGAGCTCGCCGTACTTGGCCTCGAAGTCGTAGTCGGAGTACTTCGGCAGGTGGAGCCCGATGTCCCCCTGCCAGGCGCGGAACGTGTCGATCCAGTCGTCGAACGTAGCGATCTTTTTCATGACTCTCCCAGAACCCGTATCATACCGAGATTATGCCGGCCGAAATCGACTGGGAAGGGCTCGTCGTGGCCTTCGAGAACCGCTCGCAGAAAATCACGCACTTTTTTGACCGACAGACGGGCGACGTTGTCCAGGTTTTGGAGCGGGACGCCGGCCGGCACGCGGCCCTCGCCGCAGACCCCCGTTACGCCGCGCTGCCTCGCGACGCCGGGGAGCGGTCGCGCGGAGACCTCGAAGATTTCGCCGCGCACTGCACCGAGGCTTCCTGCCGGCGCGATCTGGAGGCCGCCCTCGCGGCCGGGGATTTTCCATCGGCATACCGCGCGGCGCTCCTGCGCCACCCCAAAGAGGAGTCGCACTTCTTTCAGTACAAGGAGAGAAGGGCGCGGGAGCGAGCGGCGGAGTGGCTCGCGCGGGAGGGCGTCGTCAAGAAAGGGTCATGACCGGCAATTTCAAAATCCCAAATCTTTCTGGCAGATGAAAGTCCGGCGGATCCGCCCACGTCGTCGCCCATGCCGAGTATTCATCCACGGCTCCGCGATCGATCCGGAAGAAGTTCGCACGCCAGAGCAGCGGCGGCGCTCCGGTGCAGAGCTCCCCGAGCGGAATGCGTAGGCTGGCGGACCAGCGTCCGGGGCCCCGCGTTACGCGCGCCGCGAACCCCTCGCAGTCCCAGGCGGTCTCGGCGCGCATCGTGGCCCGCGAGAGATCGGGTGAGGAAACGCGGGCGTCGAAGAGTGTCCCGAGCGGGTTGACCTCGAACTCGTAGTAGAGCCGCGGCGGATCCGCGGGCGAGAGAAAGACCTCGAAGACGTCTTCCTGCCACAGCGGGTCGTCCCGCTTCGTGAGGCTCGCGACGACGCCGTCATCGCGGCCGTCGAAGCGAAGGCACAGGGCGCGCTCGCGCAGGCCGAGCCGGACGGCGGTCCTCAGCCGCGGCGCGGCGCCCGTGCGCGCGTCGCGTAGAAACACCGGCACAAGCTCGACGAGCCGGTCGGTCGGTCCGAGCGAGGGGACGACGAGCTCGGGCAGATCGGACATGGCGGTCCATTGTGCATGAGTCGGATCGGATTAGTTGGCGAGACCCCACTGTCGGGTTAGGTAGAAGCCGAGATAGATGTTTTTCGGCGTGCCCCGGAAGTTCGGCAGCAGGAATTGATCGGTCGTGGTCTCCCGCATGTTGCCGGCCATGAAGGCGAAGCGGTGGCGGACGAGGGTCTTCTCGACGGAGACGACCCACCCAACCCCGGGGGAGCTGTGTGTCGGGACGCCGGCGCACGTCTCGCAACCCGCCCGCGTGACGAGGACCATTCGTCCGTAGCTCGGAACCACCTCGCCGTGAACCATGATCGAGGTCGTCACGGCGACGGAGGCGGCGAGCGGGACGTTGAAAACGTTGGCGTAGAAGGGCTCCGGGTCGACGAGGAATGTCGCGGGCTGGTTGTCGACGTATCCCCCGAAGCTGTACCGGTTCTGGCCGGACGTGTGATTGAGGTACATGGGCTCCGCGGTAATCCTCAGCCAGGGAAACGGGGTGTAGGCGAAGATTGCCTGCGCGAAGAAGGTGCTGCGGTTGGTCACCGGCGAGAAGGGCGGCGGCGGGCTCGGCACCGTGCGAAACGCTCCGCCGGCGCCGAGCGAGACCGCGAGGGGCCCGTGGGAGAAGAGGCTGTACTTGCCGCTGAGCTCGTAGGTGATGTTCTCGTTCGAGTAGCGGTAGAAGAACAAAGCGAAGTTTTTCACCGGCGCGTAGCCGAGGCCGATCCCGATGTTGGCGGGCGAGTCGAAGGAGAACAGGTCGTTGATGCTGCTGCCCTGCACGGGCTGCGAGAAGCGGTGTGCGAAGAGCACGCTGAGCGTCCCCTTCTTCGGGACCTCGACGGAGGGCAGGTTGATGATGATCGGGCCCTCGATGGGCCGATAGACGCGCGGCTCCTTCTTCGCGGGCTCCGGCGCCGGTTCGGGCGCGGTGGACGCCGGCGGGGCGGGCGACGCGGGGTCGGCCGGGGGCGCCGTGTCCTGCGCCCCCAGCCGAGAGCCCGCGAGGAGTCCTGCCAGAAGAAGCGATGCCAGGACGAGTCTTCGCATGGATCTCCCTTCGATGAAGCCGAGCCTAGGGTTCATGACGGGCCGGCGCTCGGAAACTCACGAACTCTTCACATTGCCGCCGGGCCGTCGATCACCTCGCGCACCTTTCGCGCCAGCACGTCGGGCGTGAAGGGCTTGGAGAGGAAGGCCGTCCCCGGCGCGAGGATACCCTGCTGGCTGATGCTCGCATCGGTGTATCCGGACATGTAGAGGACCTTCATGCGGGGCCGAGTCTCGGCGAGGATGCGCGCGAGCTCGCGACCGTTCATGCCGGGCATGATGACGTCGGTCAGCAAGAGCTCGATCGGCGCCTCGTGGCGTCGGGCAATGGCAATCGCCTCCGAGGGGCTCGCCGCCGACAGCACCTTGTATCCCCGCAGCCCCAGCAGCTTTTCGACGAGCCGCCGCACCTCCGGCTCGTCCTCGACGAGGAGCACCGACTCGGTTCCCGTCGCCGGCGCGGTCGGTGGCGCCGGGGCCAGGCGGTCCTCGAGCGGCTCCTCGCACCGCGGCAGGTAGACCTTGAACGTCGTGCCGTGGCCGGGCTCGCTGTAGACCCAGATCGACCCGCCGCTCTGCTTCACGATGCCGTATGTGGTGGAGAGGCCGAGCCCGGTTCCCTTGCCGCGCTCCTTCGTGGTGAAGAACGGCTCGAAGAGGCGCGCCTGGAGCTCCGCATCCATGCCCACCCCGGTGTCCGAGACGGCGAGCATGACGTGCGGGCCGGGATGGACAGTGGCGTAGAGGCCCGCGAACTTCTCGTCGAGCTCCACGTTGGCCGTCTCGATCGTGAGACGTCCGCCCCGCGGCATCGCATCGCGAGCGTTCACGACGAGGTTCAGGATTGCCTGCTCGATCTGCCCGGGGTCCGCCTTGGCCCGCCAGAGCTCGCCCTCGAGCGCGGTGGTCAGCTCCACGTCCTCGCCGATCACACGCCGGAGCATCCGCTCCATGCCGGAGATGACCGCGTTCAGGTCGAGGACACGCGGCTCGAGGACCTGCCGGCGGCTGAATGCGAGCAACTGCTGCGTCAGCGCCGCAGCGCGGCTGCCAGCCTGCCGGATCTCCTCGGCGCTTTCGCGCCGGGCGTCGCCTTCGGGCAGCTGGGTGAGCAGCAGCTCGCTGTAGCCCGCGATGGCCGTCAGCAGGTTGTTGAAATCGTGCGCGATGCCGCCGGCCAGCCGGCCCACGGCCTCCATCTTCTGAGATTGCAGGAGCTGCTCCTCGAGCCGACGGCGTTCGGTCATGTCGAATACGGTGCCGAGCAGGATCTCCTCGCCATCCTCGTCGGAGATGAGAGAGACGTTTTCCACGATCCAGATGAGGCTGCCATCCTTGCGGCGCGCCTGGTTCTCGTCGTTGACGAGGCTGCCCTCGCGGCGCAGGCGTTCGAGGAACTGCTCTCGCGCCCGCCGGTCGGTGTGGTATGCGGTCCCGGGCTGCGCCATGGCCTCGGCCGGCGAGGCGAAGCCCATAATCTTCGCGAACGCGCCGTTGCACTCGAGCAGGCGGCCGTCCGAGGTCGACCGGTAGACCCCCGCGAGGTTGCGCTCGAAGAGGAGGCGATAGCGCTCCTCGGACCCGCGGATCTCCGCCTCCATGCGTTTGCGCCCCGTGATGTCGCGCAGGATCGCCTGTGAGGCGCTCTCGCCCTCGAACTCGACCGGCGTCACGCGCAGCTCGACCGAGAACGTCGTCCCGTCGCCGCGCAGACCGATGGCCTCGTAGAGCTCCGGCGCCGGGCGCCCGGCGTTGCGGTCATGCATGATCTCCTCGACCTGCTCGCGGGAGCCGGGCGCGAAGAAAATCGTGACGGGCACGCCGAGCAGGGGCTTCTTGTAGCCGAACATCTCGACGCAGGCCGGGTTGGCGTAGACGACGAGCCCGTGCACGGCCACGGCGACGGCCTCTTGCGTCTGCTCGAGCAGGACGCGGTAGCGCGCGTCGTACTCCGCGATCCGGCGGTAGTGCCGCGCGCGCACCGTGCGGTTCCACCCAAAGCCGAGGCCGAGGGCGGCGGCGAAGAGCCCCGCAGCGGCGCCGACGATCCAGAGGTTGCGGCGCCCGAGCTCGGCGAGCGCCTCGCCCCGGTCCACCTCGACCACGATGGCCCAGCCGATCTCCGGGATGCGGCGGGTGGCGGCGAGCACGCGGTGCCCGCGGCCGTCGGAGAACTCGCCCGCGCCGCGCGCTCCGGCGAGCGCCGCCGAGGCGAACGTGGTCCGGTCGGATGCGGGCAGGCGGAAGGAGGCCCCCGGCTCGCCCCACCACTCGGGTGCGACGACGAGGATCCGGCCGGCTTCCGGGACGATGATGAAGAGGCGCTCACGCGCGACCACGTTTGCCCGGGCGAAGAGATCTCCGAGCGCCCGGCGCGCGTCGACGACCAGCAGGACGGTTCCCGCGGCGGCTCCCGACTCCTCGAGCACGGGCTCGGCGATCGCGAGCGTCAGTGAGTCGGAACCCTCGGCTGCCGATCGGAACATCCGACTGTGTCTTTCCTCCATGGCCAGCCGCGCGGGGGAGACGAGCTCCGGCCCGATGGCGCCGGCGTCGCCCGAGACCGAAAGCAGGCGGCCGGCACGGTCCGTCACGCCGAGGACCATGCCGGGCTCGTCCCCGGCCGTTTCGGCGAGCTCCCCGTGCGCGAGGGCCGCCTCGTCGGCGGAGACTTCGCGCCCCGACACGAGGGCGCGGACGCTGTCGAGCCGGCCGACCAGGTGCGCCTCCTGCCGCCACTCGTGGAGCGCGCGCTCGGCCACGGCGAGGCGGTCGTCCGCGAGCCGCGAGAGGCGCGACTCCCAGTCGGCGCGCGCCGCGCGATCCTCGCGCCGGATCGCCGCCGCCGCGAGGATCACGAGCAGGATGCCGGTCGCCGCCCAGGCGGCCAGGAGCCACCCTGGGAGCTCCTCTATCCGGGGCGCCGACGCCGGCGCGGGGGCCGGAACGGGAGTCCTCGTGTCGGCCACCGTCACGCCCTCATCAGGCCCGTTCCCTCGGGCACGAACACGCCGGAGCCGCGCACGACCATTTTGGGGGAGGACACGGGGGGAATCTTACTGGAGGGGAGCGGCCTGAGGCCGGGTTTCAGGTTTCAGGACCTGAAACTTGAAACCTGGACGTCTTTACGTTTACTGCAGCGGCGAGATGTCGATATCGCCCGTCGGGACATCGAGCGCTGCCGTCCAGCCGAAAACATTCATCCCCGCGGGGACGTCCACGCGGATGCGGCCGGCAGCCTGGTCCGAGACGCCGAGCGCGGCGAACACCGCCCCGACGAAGCCGGCCGCGTGATCGCCGAGGGCGACCGTCAGGTGGCCCGCCTCGGTCCCGTCGGAGCGGAACCCCGTGACCGTGACGTTGCCGGCGGCGCCGTCGTTGTAGAGAAGAAGGTAGCCGGCCCGCGTGGCCGTCTGCGGCAGGCCGATGCCGAACCCCGACTGGCCGCCCGGGATCCCCGCGGCGCCGCCGATGGCAGCGGCGTACGTGCCGTAGTCCCCGGCGGTTGTGCTCGTGGCGAGTCGGATTGCGGCGGCGACCGGAAGGTCCGCGGAGACGACGAGGGCTCCGGCCCCGGCTTCGACGCCATAAAGCGTGGGGAGGACGTTGGCAATCGACTGGCTCGTGAGGGGCGGGAGGGTGATCGTCGCCGTCTGCGGCGCGCCCGTTGCGCCGATCGCGTAGAAGGCGATCGAAACCGCAGCGCTCGCGTCGGCTGCGGGGTTCGAGAGGAAGAGATCCGAGACGATGCTCCGGTCCGCGCCGGGGATAGCCGCGACGTAGGGGAAGACCCCTTCCGTGCTCGCCACGACCGGTAGAGAAGGGGCAATATCGGTCGTGCCGGAATCGAAGACCAGGACCGCGGCTTCCAGGGAGCCGGCGGTCACGGCGACGCGGACGACGTCCCCCGGCTCGGATGCGACGCCGAACGCCGACGCGGCCGGGTTGAACATCAGGGAGGCGTTCTTGGCCACGTCGAAGTCTCCCGAGCCGCGCGTGGTCCCGTCCGGCGCCACCAGCGAGAGAGTGCCGCGGGCGTCGACGAGCGAGGAGAGGCTCAGGATCGAGACTTCGGAGTCCGAGGCCCCGGTGAAGAGCGTCGTCGTCGATCCCGTGGTCAGGCCGGTGGCGACCGAGGTCGCCGGGAGCAGGTAGCCGAACGAGCCTCCGCCCGGGATGATTCGAGCGGTCCGCACGTTCGCGAAGAGGTCTCCCGCGTTGCCGGTAGTGGCGCCGAGGCGGACCGGTCCATTGACAAACTGGGAGGCGACGTTGCCGAAATTGTCCGCGAACAGGGTCGTCGCGCCCGGGGTGAGCGTGAACGTCGTCCTCGGCGCAAAGGAACCCGGGGAAAACAGGTAGAGCGATTGCCCGCTGATCGCGGCGGCGCCGAGATTGGCGAGCGTGATGTTGACCTGGATCTTCGAGTCCGCCGGGCCCGCCAGGCTCGACGCCACCGGCACGGCCTGGTCGGTCGCGCTGCCGACCGCCTGGAGGTTCAGCAGGGCGAGATTGCCGTCGGTGCCGGCCCAGACGCGTCCCCCGACAACCGCGATGCCGTAGGTGTTGGAGGAAGAAAATGTCGTGGTCAGCATGCCCTGCGTGGGGTTGAGGTTGCTGACCGTTAAGTCGGCCGCCGCGATCGGCTTGGGCACGGACACGAACTCGGTCGGGATGATCGTCGTGTTGCGGATGGTCACCGCGCGCTGCGAAGGCGAGCTCCCGACGTCGAGCGTCAGCGGCACGAGCTCCAGCGTCCCAGCCGGCGCGGCGATATTCGGGTCGAGCACCGAAACCGTGGACTTTGTCGCGATCGACGTGATGTAGAGACGGCCCTGGAAGAGGTCGAAGTGGATCGGGTTGGTGACGCCGCCGTAGCTCGTGAGGACATTGGTGACCGGGTCGAAACGGTCCACGCGGTTGGCGGAACGCTGGGCGATCCAGAGGTTGCCGCTCGCGTCGAGCTCGACCTGCGCCGGATTCAGGCGGCCGCCCGTGAGCGGAAAGAACGTCCAGGAGGTCTCGGTCGCGGCCCCCGGCACCCAGTGCACGATCCGGTTGTCTCCGAAGTCCGCCAGCCAGAACGAGCCGTCCGGCGCCACCGTCATGTCCGCGTAGGCGTACGTTGCCGGCGACCGGTAGTTGATCACTTCGAGCGTTTCCGGGTTGAAGGACTGCATCACGGCGCCGCTCTGGGGCAGCCAGATCAGCCCGTCCGGGGCCCTGTAAAACGCGGCTGGGATGGTGCCCGGGATGACCCACTCCGTGAGATCGCCCGTCGACGTGTCGAGCCGGGCGTAGGCGCAGCTGGCCCCGGGGATCTGGCTCTGCCCGCTCTCGATGAACCAGACGAGGTTGCCGTCGATCTGAAAGTCGACCGGATTGGCGCCCAGCTGCGCGGTCGTCCGGATCTGCCAGCGCTTGATGACCCCGTCTTTCATGACGGCGATGCTGTCCGAGGTCGCTTCCAGAAACCAGATCGAGCCATCCGGCTGGACCTGGATCCGGACGCCGTTGGCGCGCGCGCTGCCCTCGGTCGGGAACAGGGTGCCTTCGGGGACGGTCGTCACCGTCTGGGACGATGCCGCCGCGACGAGGGCGAGCAAGGCGGTCGCGAGGAGCCCAAAGCGGTATCTCATAGGTCCGGCGCGATGATAACGCAGGCTCGCGCCGCGGCATTTCGGGTCGGGATCCGTAAACCGACCGATCGATCCCTCGTCCAAGCGCTATGAGCGTGAACTGGACCCGGGACGCGGCGGCCCACCTGTATCGGCGGGCGGGCTTCGGAGGGACGCCCGCGGAGATCGACAGCCTCTACGTCCGAGGCCTGGAGGGCGCGGTTGCGTACCTCCTCGATTTCGACACGATCGACCTCGGGGCCTACGAATCGGGCCTCGCCGCTCGCAACTACAACCTCGGGCGCATCGCCGGACTCCAGCAGTGGTTCCTGGACCGCATGGCGTTCTCGCCGAGGCCGCTCGAAGAGAAGCTGACCTACTTCTGGAATCTCCACTGGACCTCCGGGATCGCGAAGGTCAAGGGCGAGACCCTCATGGTCAGCCAGAACAAGACCCAGCGGCAATACGCGGCGGGCAAGTTCGACGACCTCGTGCTCCGGATGTCGCAGGACCCCGCCATGCTGGTTTGGCTCGATAACTCGACGAACAAGGTCGGCAAGCCCAACGAGAACTACGCGCGCGAGCTGATGGAGCTCTTCACGCTCGGGATCGGAAACTACTCCCAGGCCGACGTCACCGAGGTGGCGCGGGCCTTCACGGGATGGACGGTCGCCAACTACAACCGCGCCACCGATTACAACGACGCGACGTTCCTCGACCGCGCCTCCGACCACGACGACGGATCGAAGACGATCCTTGGGGTAACGGGGAACTGGAACGGCTACGACGCGATCGGTATCATCGTGAATCGGACGGATGCCGCGGGCTCGGTGCCCGGCCGCTTCCTCGGCGGCAGGCTCTGGGCGTTCTTCTCGGGGACCGACGCGTCGACGGCCGTGACCGACGCCCTGCAGCAGGTCTACACCTCCTCCGGGCACTCGATCCGCGAGGTCGTGCGCGCGATCCTGCTGCACGAGGAGTTCTATGCGCCGTATGCGGTCAAGGCGTGGGTGCGCAGCCCGGTCGAGTTCGCGGTCGCCTCCGTTCGGATGCTCGGGGGCGCGAGCGACTTCTCGACGCCCGCGAACTCGCTGGCCGGCATGGGTCAGCCGCTCTTCAATCCCCCCGACGCGAAGGGCTGGGACTGGGGCATGTCCTGGGTGAACACCGGGTCGCTCTTTGCGCGCGCCGCGCTCGCGAACACGCTTGCGTCCAACCGCGGCTCGACGGGAACGCGGTTCGACCCGAACGCGGTCCTCGGCGGCCAGGACGCCTCCACCGCGGCAAGGGTCGTCGACATCCTCGCCGACCGGCTCAATGTTGCGGACGCGCCCGCCGATGTCCGCTCGGCCTGGATCGACTATATGAACCGAAATGACGACGGCTCGCTCGGCACCTGGACCAACACGTCGCAGAACGTGGACAAGAAGGTCCGGGGCCTCGCCCACGTGATGCTCACGTGCCCGGACTTTCAACTGGCCTGAGGCGCAGAAGGATGCGATGACATTCAACAGACGCGACTTCCTGCTTCGGACGACGGGCTTCGTGACCGTGTCCGCCATGGTGCCCCGCTGGGCGGTGGCCGGCGCCGCACGGTTCGAGGAGTCCGTGGCCGCCTCGAGCACCGGCCGCACGCTCGTCGTGCTCGAGCTCATGGGCGGCAACGATGGCCTGAACACGGTCGTGCCCTACGCCGACGCGCTTTACCCGACGCTGCGCGCGCGCATCGGGATCCCGGTGGGATCGGTGCTTCCAATCGATGGCGCGCTCGGACTGAACCCGGTGATGACGGGCATGAAGGCGCTCTGGGACGCGCAGCGCGTGGCGGTCGTGTCGAACGTCGGCTATCCGAATTCCAGCCTCTCGCATTTCGCGGCCCGGGACGTCTGGCACACGGCGGATCCGCTGCTGGCCGAGCGCCGCGGCTGGCTCGGCCGTTGGGCCGACGATGCGCTCGCGGGCGTGGGCAATCCGCTCTCCTGCGCGGCCATCTCGCAGTCGCTGCCGAGGACGCTGCTCGCCGACAACGTGGGAGTCCCGACCTTCCTGAACCTCGCGAGCTACCAGTACCAGACCGACGGAGCCTTTCCGGCAGACGGGTCGAACCAGGTCACCGCGTTCCTCGCGGGCAGCGCGGGGGAGTACGGCTCCGGCAGCGCGGAGGCGGCTCTCGGCGCCGTCGGACTGGACGCGATTTCGTCGTCGGGCACCCTCCAGACCGTGGGCAGCGGCTACGTGGCATTGGGCGCGTACCCCGCGAGCAGCCTGGGCACGGGCCTGCAACTGATCGCCGAGATCATCAACGCCGATCTCGGCGCGCGGATCCTCTACATCACGGTCGGTGGATTCGATAATCACTCCGGCGAGGACCAGGACCACGATCCCCTTCTGGCCGACGTCTCGGGCTCCATCAAGGCGTTCTTCGACGACCTCGACGGCCATGGCAAGTCCAAAGACGTGCTGCTGATGACGTGGTCGGAGTTCGGCCGGCGGGCCGAGGACAATGGCTCGAACGGCACCGACCACGGAACGGCCGCGCCGCACTTCGTCGTCGGCGACGCCGTCATCCCGGGCGTCCACGGCAGCGCGCCGAAGCTCTCGGACCTCGATGCCAACGGAAATCTCAAGATCGAGAACGACTTTCGTTCCTACTACGGCACGATCCTCGCCGACTGGCTGGGAGCGGATTCCGACGCGATCCTCGGGACGGGCTGGCCCAACCTCGGGTTCCTCGACAAGAGCTACGGCGGTCCGCCGGTCGGAGAGCCGCGGCAGGTCCCGGTCCGCGTGGCCCGCCCGACGATGCCGATCGTCATCCAGCGCTGAGGCGCCTTCGCGCAAACTGATAGCCTCGCGGCGTGACCGAGGCAAGAGCGACAGCGGACGGGACGCGGCGTTTCGTCGGGCGCTCGGGCGCCGCCCCCGGGCATTTTCGCGACGGGATGGGGCTCTCGCTCTCCTCGATCGGACTCGGCACCTATCTTGGTGAGGATGATGCCACGACCGACGCGGGCTACGAGGCGTCCATCGCGGCCGCGCTCGCAGCCGGGATCAACGTCTTCGACACGGCGATCAACTACCGCGGGCAGAAGAGCGAGCGCGCGATCGGCCGCGCGCTGGCGAAGGCGTTTGCCGATGGCCGCGCGCGGAGAGACGAAGTCTTCGTGTCCACGAAGGGCGGCTATTTCCCCCATGACGGGGACGATCCGCGTCCCCCGCGGCGCTACGTCCAGGAGTCGTTCCTGGAGTCGGGCCTCGCCCCAAAGGACGAGATCGCCCAGCAGTGCCACTGCATCGCGCCTTCGTACCTCCGGGACCAGATCGCGCGCAGCCTCGAGAATCTCGGGCTCTCGACGGTCGATCTCTACTACCTGCACAACCTCGAGACGCAGCTCGGGGCCGTGGACCGCGTCACATTCCGGGAGCGCCTGAAGCGGGCGATCGCGGCGCTGGAGGAAGAAGCCGGGGCGGGCCGGATCGCCGCGTGGGGACTGGCAACCTGGGATGGACTGCGCGTTCCGCCCGAGCACCCGGAGCACCTCTCGATGGCCGAAGTGCTCGGGATGGCGAAAGAGGTCGCCGGCGACGGGCACCACTTCCGAGCCGTGCAGCTGCCTTCGAGTCTTGCCATGGCTCAGGGCATGGTCTTTCGCTCGCAGGAAACCGGTGAGGGGAGGCGGGCCGCCCTGGTGGCCGCCACGACCCTCGGCCTGGCGGCCTTCGGCTCCGCTTCAATCGCGCATGGCCAGCTCGCCACTGGCGACCTGCCGGAGGAGATCGCCGAGGCCTTCCCCGGCCTGCAGACCTCGGCTCAGCAGGCCCTCCAGTTCGCCCGCTCGGTGCCTGGCGTGACGAGCGCGCTGGTGGGGGTGTCGAGCCCCGAACACGCGGTCGAGGACTTCGCTCTGGCGAAAATTGCTCCGGTCGCTCCCGAGCGCATCCTCGGACTCTTCGCCTAACAGCTTGCGGCTCTTGAGCTTGTGGCGCAGCCCGGAGGGGCTTTTTTCTGCTTGATCGCTTTTCGTGTTCTTTCGTCGTAGAATGCCGTTGTTCCCGCCCGGACCCAGAGTCAGCGCGGCGGGGGTTTGGGAGTCCATGTCCGAAGATCCCTTGACCCCGGAAAGTCTTGCGTCCGTCTCCGTAACGCCGGAGAACTCCTCGCACCCGGAAGGCCCGATGTCCAGTGATGGGCAGCCGCGGCCGCACCGCCGTCGCCGCCGCCGTCGTCGCGGGGGCCGCGGTGGACAGCCCGGAGGCGCCGGAGGCAACGGCGGGGGCGCCTCGTTCGAGAGGCCGGAAGAGGTCTCGGCCACCGGCCCCGAGCTGCCGGTCGAGGGCGTGCTGTTTCTCCCGACGAAGGAGAGCGCTCCCGGCGTTCTCGTCTCCGCGAAGGCGAACTACCTGCCGTCCCCGAAGGACCCGCTGGTTCCGCGCGATCTGATCAACCGGGAGGGCCTCGAGGCCGGCGCCTTCGTGTCCGCGATCGCCGTCGAGGGCGGCCGGCCGGTCGTGCGCAGGATCGAGACCGTCGAAGGCCTCGAGCCGGGCGCGTTCCGGCAGCGCTCCGCATTCACCGAGCTCATCTCGATCGATCCGAACTCGCGCATGAAGCTCGAGACCGAGCCCGACGAGATGTGCGGCCGGATCGTGGACCTGCTCGTGCCGATCGGGCGTGGCCAGCGCTGCCTGATCGTGGCGCCCCCCAAGGCCGGCAAGACGACGCTCTTGAAGCGGATGGCCCACGCCGTCGAGGTCAACGATCCCGACGTGCACGTGATCGTGCTCCTGATCGACGAGCGCCCGGAGGAGATCACGGACTTCCGCCGCAGTGTGACGCGCGGCGAGGTCATCGCCTCCTCCGCGGACCTTTCCGCCGAGAACCACATCGCGGTCGCCGAGATCGTGGCCGAACGGGCGCGAAGGCTGATCGAGTGCGGCAAGCACGTGGTCATCTTCCTCGACTCCATCACCCGCATGGCGCGCGCGTACAACCACATGCAGAAGGGCGGCGGCAAGATCATGTCGGGCGGTATCGACGCCCGCACGATGGAGAAGCCGCGCCGCTTCTTCGGCGCAGCGCGCAACGCCGAGGGCGGCGGCTCGCTGACGATCGTCGCGACCGCGCTCGTGGACACGGGCTCAAGGATGGACGAGATCATCTTTCAGGAGTTCAAGGGCACTGGCAATACGGAGCTCGTGCTCGACCGCGACCTGTTCAACCGGCGCATCTTCCCCTGCATCAACATCCCGCAGTCGGGAACGCGCAAGGAAGAGAAGCTCTACGGCCCCGAGGACCTGCCGAAGATCGTCAAGCTGCGCCGCGCCCTGGCCGCCGTGGACAAGATCCAGGCGATGGAGCTCGTGCTCGGGCGCCTCTCGAAGTTCAAGACGAACGCGGACTTCTTGAAGAGCTTCTAAGCAGCCGTCATCGAGGAGCGGAGCGACGAGGGATCCCGCCCTTGTCTGCGCGGCGGTGCGAGTCCGGGATCCCTGGCTATCGCTCGGGATGACGTTGCTAGCGTCTGCGGCTCTTCCTCTTCGTCCTTCCGAAACTCTCTGCCTCGGACTTGGGCGCCGGCTTCGGCGCCTCGCGCCGCGCTTCCGGCCGTGAGCGGAACCCGGCGTGCGCCCGGGGCGCCTGCGCCACCCGGCCCGACCGGAAGAGGCTCTCCGGCGGCCACTCGACCGGGACCTTGCGGCCGATGCGCTTCTCGATCGCATCGAGCGAGAATACGTAGTCGTCGCAGGCGAAGGACACCGCGGTCCCGAGGGCTCCCGCCCTGCCGGTGCGGCCGATCCGGTGGACGTAGTCTTCGGAGTCTTCCGGAAGGTCGTAGTTGATGACGTGGGAGACGCCCTCGATGTGCAGCCCCCGCGAGGCAACATCCGTCGCGACGAGGACCGCGAGCCGACCGTCCTTGAATTCCTCGAGCATCTTCAGGCGACGGTCCTGTGGAACGTTGCCGGCGAGAGCGCGCGTCGGGTAGCCGTTTGCCGAGAGCCCGCGAACGAGGTCGGCCGCCGTCGTGCGGCGGTTGACGAAGATGAGGACGCGGCTGCCGCCCTCCTTCTCGAGCAGCCCGAGCAGCAGGCGGAACTTCTCCGACGAGGATACGTGAAAGAGCAGCTCCGTGATCCCGTAGGGGAGGACTCGTTCGGGCTCGATTTCCACCTTCTCGGCGTTGTTGGTGTGCTCGTACGCGAGCTCCATCACTCGGGCCGACAGCGTTGCCGAAAAGAGGAGCGTCTGGCGCCGGTGGTAGGGCGGGCAGCGACGCAGAATGCGGCGCAGATCCTTGATGAAGCCCATGTCGAACATCCGGTCCGCTTCGTCGATCACCAGGATCTCCACGTCGCGGAACGAGACCGCCCCCTGCTGCTCGTAGTCGAGCAGACGGCCGGGCGTGCCGACGAGCAGGTCGGGGATCCGCTGCACCGCCTCGCGCTGGAGCTTATAGTCGATGCCCCCGAAGACCGCCAACGTCGACAGCCCCGTGTGTGGCCCGAGCACCTCGGCGTCCGCGCGGATCTGGGCGACGAGCTCGCGGGTGGGCGCGACGACCAGGGCGCGCGGACCGCGGGGCGCGTGGGCAGATTTCTTCTGGAGAAGCCGCGCAAAAATCGTGATCAGAAATGCCGCGGTTTTGCCCGTCCCGGTCTGGGCCTGTCCGGCCACGTCGCGCCCCGCCAGTGAGATCGGGAGGGCCTTGGCCTGGATCGGCGTCGCGAAGACGAATCCAGCCTCGGCGATGCCCCAGCGGACCTCATCCGGGATGGGGTAGTCCGAGAGAAGCGTTGCCGTCAGGTGGTTTTCGGAGGTGGCGGAGGTCATGGAGCCGGGGAGGATACTACCGCAGACGGCACACCGCAGACGGCAAACGCGGCCTACCGGATCCGCCGGCCCCAGTCTCCGACGAGCGGTTTGCCCGTGGCCTTGGCGAGCGCCTCGCCGATCGCTCTCTTCTCGCCGGGGCCGGCCGCGCCGGCGATCGGGTAGAGGCGCCCGCCCGAACGCGCTGCGAGTCTCTTGACGGCCCACGTCCACCAGGGTGATAGAGGCCAATAGGTCTCGCGCCAGCAGTCGAGCGCGTCCGCCGCGATCGCCTCGGTCCTCGTCCGTTCGAAGGCCGTCGTCCGGATCGTGATCCCCTTCGGTCCGACCTCGATGCGTTCCTCGGCGAAGGCGAGCGCCGCCAGACCGATGAGGGCGAGGGGCGCCGACACGAGGACCGCGAGGGACAGAAAAAGGAGCACCGGCATTGGCAGGTCTCCAAAATCGCCTCTGCGCATCCCCGAGTCCCAGGCCTGGCCGAGCCGATAGGCGCCCAGGAGGGCCGCACCCGCGACCGCCAGGGCGATTGCGGCGATCCGCCGCCGCCATGCCCGGTCCTGGACGAGCGGGGGGATCGTGACCGTCAGCCCGCCCGCGCAGGGCGTGATCTCGATACGGGACCCTTTGCCGATCTCCAACGACCCGATTGTATGATTCGCTTGCCCCGGCGCAGGACCGGGCCTACAGGAGGCAAAGCGTGGCAAAAAACAAAAAGACCGCGAAAAAGACCTCGAAGAAGGTGAAAAAGACCGCGAACAGGGCGGAGAAGCCCTCGAACGAGGCGAAGAAGACCGGAAAGTTGGCCAGAAAGGTCTCTGCGAAGGACGCGCGGCGTCCGAAAATGGCGGCTGCCGGCAGGAAATTCGCGGCGAAGAGGCCGCCGACGAAGAAGGCCCCCTCGAAGAAGGCTGCCGCCGGGGCCTCCGTCGGCGAGATCTCTGGGGCGGAGGGATGGCGGGAGGAAGAGCTTTCCGCGGCGGAATTGGGCGCCGATACGCCGGAGCTCGACGAGATCGAGGCCGAGATGGACGGGGCGGAGCTCGGGGGCGAAGACGAATCCGAATGGTGAGCGCAGGGGCTACGAATGGTAGTAGGATGATTCCGGCGTAGCTCCCATTGTCGGGCTCTTGCCCGGCTGGCGACGAAGAAGGTCCCGAGGAATCGGGACCTTCGCATTTGGGGACTACTTTGCGATCGGAGCCGGTCGTCGGTTCTTGTCGAGATTGACATAGGTCACCTCGGCCTCGGTGACCTTCACCCGATTCCCGATTCCCTCGCCCGGTTGCGAGAAGACCTCGACCGAGATGGTGATCGAGGTGCGCCCGATCCGCACGAGGCGCGTGTACAGCGAGACGAGGTCGCCGACGTAGACCGGCTCGTGGAAGACCACTTCGCGCATCGCCACGGTGACGAGGAACTCGGCCCCGTGGCGCTTGGCCTCGACCGCGCCCGCCTGGTCGATGTAGGAAAGGATGACGCCCCCGAAGATCGTGCCGTGGGCGTTGGTGTCCTTCGGCATCATGATGACGCGGATCGAAGGCTCCCTTCCGTCCGGTCCTTCTGGCGCCGGCGCGTTCACCAGCCGCCGCCCTTCTTGGGGATCCGCGGGGGCCCGTAGACCGTCGAGACCCGCACGGCGGTGCCGTCGGTCAGGTTGATGGTCATCGTGCCGTCAAAGAAGTAGTAGGTCCAGATCTCGTGCTTCGCGTCGCGGCCGTTCGTGCCGACCGCAAAGCCCGGTTTTCCGATTGTCGCCGCGATCTTGTCCGACGTCGAGCCCGGGTCGATCTTCTTCCGGCTGTCGGTCATGCTGCCGGGCGTGAGCTCCGACCCCACGCCGGCAATCGCGCGGGCTTCCCGCAACTCGCGGGCTTCCCACCACCGCGGCAGCCAGAGGGCGGCTGCAAGAAGGGCCGGGACGATCACGACC
>JANMPW010000734.1:0-6307 GCA_031370065.1 Acidobacteriota bacterium | reverse complement strand
CGATCGCCTGACCGAGGCCGGCCTGCCGGCGATCGAGGTCGGCTCCTTCGTCTCGCCGAAAGCCGTGCCGCAGCTCGCCGACACGGAGGAGCTCTACCGTCGCATCCATAAGGCCAGCGGCGTGCGGTACCCGGCGCTCGTACCCAACGAGAAGGGCCTCGAGCGCGCGCTCGGTGCGGGTGTCCGCGAGATCGCCGTCTTCACGGCGGCGTCGGAGACCTTCAACCAGAAGAACATCAACGCGGGCGTGGACGAGTCGATCGAGAGATTCCGGCCGGTGATCGCGCGTGCGAAAGAGGAAAAGGTGCGCGTCCGGGCCTACGTGTCGACGGCGTTCGGCTGCCCCTACGAGGGGGACATCGCCCCGGAGGCGGTCCGCGAGGTCGTGCACAAGTTGCTCGATCTTTCCGTCGACGAGATCTCGATTGGCGACACGATTGGCGTCGCCACGCCGTCCGACGTCTACGACGTGATCGAGGCGCTTTACGAATCGGGCGTGACGCGCGGTGTGCTGGCCCTCCACTTTCACGACACGCGCGGGACCGCGCTCGCCAACGTCTTCGCCGGCCTCCAGTGCGGTGTGACGACGTACGACGCCTCCGCCGGCGGGCTCGGCGGCTGCCCGTATGCGCCGGGTGCATCGGGCAATCTGGCCACCGAAGACCTGCTGTATCTGCTCGAGGGCCTCGGGATTCACACGGGGGTGACACTCGCGCGCGTGGTCGAAGCATCGCGCCTGCTCGCGCAGAGCCTCGGACACCGGCCGCCGGGACGCTACTTGTCCGCCGTTTTGGGGGCATCGGGTTGACAGATTGCGCGTCGGCGTGTAACCTCCTGTCCTACTGAGGGTTAACGTGGCAAAGAAGATTCTTCTCGCTGATGACAGCCTCACGATTCAGAAGGTCGTGGAGCTGACCTTCTCCGATAGCGAATACGAGCTCGTGTGCGTGTCGAACGGGCAACGCGCCCTCGACCGGATCGCGGCGGGAGAGATACCCGACCTGATCCTCGCCGACGTGGTCATGCCCGAAAAGAACGGCTACGAGGTCTGCGAGGCGATCAAGGCGAACCCGGCCACGGCCCGGGTGCCGGTCGTGCTCCTGTCGGGAACCTTCGAGCCATTCGACCGGGACCGCGCGGACCGGCTCGGCTGCGACGCCATCGTCTCGAAGCCGTTCGACTCCCAGCAGCTCTTGCGGCAGGTCGAGGCGCTCCTCGCTCGGCCGGCTGGCGAGGTTCCCACGACGGCGACGGCGGCGATTCCGGTGATGACGATCTCGGCGGCGCCGCCCGCGCCGCCCGCTCCTCCGGCGCACGCCGCTGCACCTGCGCCGCCGCCCCCCGCGGAGGCCGGCTTCTCGCCCGAGGACTTCACCGGATCCATCCGCACGCCCGCCCGGGTGGCGGGCGGCCCCGATCTCTTCGAAGAGGAGTACGGGCAGGTCGACGTCGAGTCGGCCATCGCCGCCTTCGAAAAAGCGCACCCGGAATTCGAATACGGAGAGCAGGCGAGCTCGCGGCCTGCCTCGGTGCCCGGCGACGTCGAGTCGGGCCCCGAGGAGTCGCATCCAGCCGGCGCCCCAGCCGCAGGATGGCTGCACGAGGAGCGGGAGGCGGCGGCTACGCCCGCGCCCCCGGCGCCCGCGCCGTTCTGGGTGCCGCGCGCGCCGGAGCCGGAGCTTGCGCCCATTGCATTCGGCGCCGACGATTCCGGCGTCGGACGCCCTTTAGAGCCCGCTCCCTCGGCTTTCATGCCCCTGGTTGGCAGCGCCCCGTCGATGCGCGCCGACGAGGCGCCGACCCAGCAGATTCCGCTCGCCGCCGAGTTCGCGGCGCTCGGGCGCCTGAGCGACGCGGCGGGCGATCGCGATCGCGATACCGACCCGACCGTGCCCCGCGCGCCCGAGGAGCAGACCGCCGAGATTCCGATGTCCGACGCGCGCGCGCTCTTCGCCCTCCCGCCGGAGTCGGCCGCGCCGCCTTCGTCCTCGGAAGCGTCGAGCGCCGTCCCCTCGGAGATCGAGGTGCTCGCCCAGAACACGTCGCTCGGGCAACTCAAGGAGATGCTTTCCTCGGTTTCGAGGCCCGAGGGCGGATTGTCCGACGACGAGATCGATCGTCTCGCCTCGCGTGTCGTCGAGCGGCTCTCCGAACGGATCGTGCGCGAGATCGCCTGGGAAGTGATCCCGGACATGGCGGAGATCGTCATCAAGCAGCGCATCCGGGAGCTCGAGTCGGGCGTCGAATAGAAACTGTCCCGCCTTCTGATATATGAAAGGGCTCCGAAGAGCCCTTTTTTCATGTCCGAAAGAACCGTGATGGATTTCGCGGCCGATCCGGCGAAGGCCCTGGAGAAGACCTTCGACCCGGCACATTTCGAGGAGCGCTGGTACTCCCTCTGGGAGAAGGAAGGCCGCTTCCAGCCGGGCGGCTTGACCGGCTCGCCGCGCTTCGTCATGGTGATTCCGCCGCCGAACGTCACGGGCCGGCTGCACATCGGGCACGCTTACGGGCGGACGATCGAGGACATCCTGGCGCGCTGGAAGAGGATGCGCGGCCACCGCGTCCTCTGGGTGCCGGGGACCGACCATGCGGGCATCGCCACGCAGATGGTGGTCGAGCGCCAGCTCGCGAAGGAGGGAATCCAACGGCGCGATCTCGGCCGCGAGAAGTTCATCGAGCGCGTCTGGGAGTGGCGTCGGGAATCCGGCGACATGATCCTCGGCCAGCTGCGCCGGCTCGGCTGCTCGCTCGACTGGAGCCGGCTGCGCTTCACGATGGACGAGAATCTCTCGCGCGCCGTGCGGCACGCGTTCGTGCGGTTGCACCAGGACGGCCTGATCTACCGCGGCCGGTACGTGGTGAACTGGTGCCCGCGCTGCGAAACGGCCGTGTCCGATCTCGAGGTCGTCCACCGCGAGACCGAGGGCGCGATCTTCAAGATCCGCTACGACGTGTCCGGGGTCGAGGGCGGTGCGGTCGTCGCGACCACGCGCCCCGAGACAATGCTTGGCGACACGGCCCTCGCGATCCACCCCGAGGACCCCCGCACGGCGGCCCTCAAGGGGAAGAAGGCGATTCTGCCGATCATGGGCCGCGAAATCCCCGTGATCGAGGATGCGATTCTCGTCGACCGCGAGTTCGGCACCGGCATCGTCAAGGTCACGCCCGCGCACGACGCGAACGACTTTGCGTCGGGACAGCGTCATGGCTTGCCTGCCGTGGTCGTCATCGGGCCCAATGGCAAGATGACCGCCGAGGCGGGCGAGTACGCGGGCCTCGACCGGTTCGAGGCGCGCAAGCGCGTCGTGGCGCGGCTCGATGCTGAAGGGCGCCTCGTCGGGACCGAGAAACACTCGCACAACGTCGGTCATTGCCAGCGCTGCGACACCGTGATCGAGCCCTACCTCTCGGCGCAATGGTTCGTGAAAGTCCAGCCGCTGGCCGAGCCCGCGATCCGGGCCGTCGAGGACGGCACGGTGCGCTTTGCCCCGGAGGCCTGGGCCAAGACGTACTTCGAGTGGATGCGCAACATCCACGACTGGTGCATTTCGCGGCAGCTCTGGTGGGGGCACCGCATCCCGGCGTTCACCTGCGAGAACGGGCACGTCACCGTCGCGGATGAGGACCCCTTCGCCTGCCAGACCTGCGGGTCGAGCAAGCTCGAGCAGGATCCGGACGTGCTCGACACGTGGTTCTCCTCGCAGCTCTGGCCGCTCTCGGTCTTCGGGTGGCCCGGGCAGACGCCGGATCTTGCGGACTTCTATCCGACCGACGTCCTCGTCACTGGCTACGACATCCTTTTCTTCTGGGTGGCGCGGATGATCATGGCCGGCCTGCGCTTCACCGGGAAGGCGCCCTTCCACACCGTCCACCTGCACGGGCTCGTGCGCGTGGGCGGCGAGAAGATGTCGAAGTCGAAGGGCAACGTGATCGACCCGCTCGAAGCGATCCAGGAGTTCGGCGCCGACGCCGTGCGTTTCACGCTGGCCTCCGCGGCCTCTTCGGGGCCGACGGTGTCGGTCGAGCGCGGGCGCATGACCGGGTCTCGGAACTTTGCGACGAAGCTCTGGAACGCCGCGCGCTTCACGCTCGGTCAGCTCGAGGGCAAGAGCGCGCCGAAAGACCTGCGCGGCCGCAGTCTTTCGCTTCCGGACCGCTGGATTCTTTCCCGGCTCGACGCAACGGCCTCCGACGTGAACCGGCACCTCGAGGGCTTCCGGTTCGATGAGGCGGCCGGCGCCATCTACGGCTTCCTGTGGCACGAGCTCTGCGACGGGTACCTCGAGATGGTCAAGCCCGTGCTGGCGGGGCAGGACGCGGACGCAGGCGCCGCGGAGTCGGCGCGGGGCGTGCTGCGGCGCTGCCTCGAAGGCGCCCTCTCGCTGCTTCATCCGTTCATGCCGTTCCTGACTGAGGAGATCTGGGAGAAGCTGACCGGCCGGCCGGGCACGCTCATCGTCGCGCCGTATCCCGAGGGAACCGGCCAGTGGAAGGACGCGGAGGCCGAATCGGCAGTCGAGGCGCTTCGGGCGATCGTCACGCGCGTGCGCACCTTCCGTTCCGAGCGCGGCGTCTCTCCGACCGCACCCGTGGCGCTCTCGATCGATCGGGAGTCGCCCGGCAAGGCCCTGCTGCCGGCGCTCGAGAGGCTCTCGCTGCTGTTGGTCCATCTCGGGCGCCTCTCGGAGCTCGCGTTCGCTCCGGCGGCCCCCGGACATTTCCAGGACGTCGTGGCCGGGCTGGCGCTCGGCCTGGGTCTGCCGCAAGGAGCCCCGCCCGCAGCGGGCGCGCGCATCGCGAAGGAGCTCACGGCGGTGAACGCGGAGATCGCCGAGATCGAGGGCAAGCTCGGCAAGCCCTCGTTCGTCGAGAAGGCGCCGGCTGCGGTCGTCGAAAAGAACCGGCAGCGGCTGCGTGAGCTCCAGGAGAAGCGCGCGGCTCTCGGGGGAGCGTCTTCGTGATCGCTTACGCCGGAGGTTGGCTCGATCCGGACCACTGGCGGATGCTGGAGAACTGCGTCTGCTTCCACGCGATCCCGTCGTCGAACGCAGTTGCGCGCGAGTTGATCGAGCTGTACTTCGACGAGGGGCAGGGCATCCGCACGACCGTCCTGGCGGCGGAGGCGCAGCCTGGCGCCTACGGAAGGAACGAGCGTCGATGGGAAGCTCCGGCCGGACAGGGCCTCTACCTGACGCTCGTCCGGCGCGCCGGGGAAGCCGAGCCGCTCTCGATCGTGCCCCTTGCCGCTGCGCGCTGGGCGCGCGAGGTGCTCGTCGAAAAGACCGGCGCCGCGATCGAGCTCAAGTGGCCGAACGACCTGTACGTCGGGCGGCGCAAGCTCGCCGGCGTGATCGCGGAGTCGCGCACGCAGGGCGACGACACCTGCGTGGCGATCGGCATCGGCGTCAACGTGCGGGGCGCTTCCTCGACCCTCGGCGTGGCCGACGCCACGACCCTCGAAGAAGAGACGGGGAAATCCCTCCCGCTCGCGCCACTCCTGCAGGCGTTGCTCGATCGGTTCGATCGTGAGCTCGCCGCGCCCCGCTGGGACGAGGAGGTCCGCGCCTGGGAGCGCGTCGCGACGCACCGCCCGGGAGACCGGCTCACCGTGCGGAAGAACGGCGAGAAGATCACGGGCGCCTACGTGGGGCTCGACCGCTCCGGCTTCCTGCGGCTCGAGACGGATGCGGGGGAGACGACTGTCGCCTCCGGGGAGGTGGCGGCATGGTGAGCACGGCCGAGGGGGGCGAGGCGCTCCTCGCCGTCGATGTTGGAAACACGAACACCGTCCTCGGCCTCTGGCGCGGGACGGAGCTCGTGCGCCATTGGAGGCTGACGACTCGCCGGGAGGCGACGGCGGACGAGATCGCGCTGTCGGTGCGGGGGCTGCTCGCGGACGCGCCCTCCGCGGGGCTCGCCTCCGCCGACGGCAAGCCGGGCCCGGTGCGCGTGATCGTGGCGAGCGTCGTGCCGTCGCTGAAGTTCTCGTTGAAGCAGGCGCTGCGACAGGTGCTCGGCCGCGAGCCGGTCTTCGTCGAGCCGGGGATCAAGACGGGAATGCCCATCCTCTACGAGGTGCCGCAGGAGGTCGGGGCGGACCGGATCGTCAACGCGGTCGCGGCGCTCGACGCGGTGGGGGGACCTTGCATCGTCGTGGACTTCGGCACGGCGACCACCTTCGACGTCGTGACGGCCCGGGGCGAGTACGCCGGCGGCGTGATCGTGCCGGGCATCGCCATTTCCGCAGAAGCCCTGTTCGAGAAGGCCGCGCGCCTGTGGCGCGTCGAGATCCGGCGCCCGGACA
>JANMPW010000726.1:0-3747 GCA_031370065.1 Acidobacteriota bacterium | reverse complement strand
CCGGCGACACGATCCAGGGCGCGACGACGCAGGCACTCGTGTTCGCGGGCCGGATCGGCGACGGAAGCGATCCGATCGTCCGCGCCATGAACCTCGTCGGGTACGACGCCATGGCCATCGGCAACCACGAGTTCGACTTCGGCCTCGCGCGCCTCGGGAAGTCGCGCCAGCAGGCGCGGTTTCCCTGGCTCTCCGCCAACACGACAAACGCGGACGGCTCCCCGGCATTCTCTCCCTACGTCGTCCTCGAGGTCGGTGGAGTCCGGGTCGGGGTCCTCGGCCTCGTGACGCCGCATGTTTCCAACTGGGAGAGCCCCGCTCTTCTCGAAGGCCTGCAATTCGGCGATGCGGTGGCCGCGGCGCGCCAGTACGTTCCCCTTCTTCGTGGAAAGGAACGTTGCGACCTCGTCGTCGTCCTCACGCACCAGGGCTTCGAACGGGATCTCTCGACCGGGCGGCAGCGCGGCGATCACGGCGAGAACCAGGCGTACGCGCTCGCAACCGGGGTGCCCGGGATCGATTTCGTGCTCGCGGGCCACGCGCACGTCGTGATTGCGCCGCGGCGCCTCGGCACGACCTGGATCTCCGAGCCGGGCCGCTGGGGGAACACCCTGACGCGATTCGACGTGACCCTGGAGAAGTCCAGCGGCGGTTGGACGGTGATGGACATCAAGGGTCGAAACCTGCACATGAAGAGCGTCGTTCCCGACGCGCAGATCGTGGCCGTGATCGCTCCCGAGCACGAGGCCACGATGCGCACTCTCGCGCAGGAGCTCGCCGTGCTCGAGACCCCCGTCTCCGCGCGCGGGGCGAGGTCGCGGGACACGGGCCTGCTCGACTGGCTTCACGCGGTGCAGCTCTCGGCCGGGAAGGCGCAGCTGTCGTTCTGCTCGCTCCTGCCCGCGGAGCTGCCGGACTGGCCTGCGGGCCTCCTGACGCTTCGCCAGATCTGGGCCTTCTATCCTTACGAGAACAGCCTCGTGACGGTCGAGGCGACCGGCCGGCAGGTGCGCGCAGCCCTCGAGCGCTCGGCCGGCTGTATCGCCCGGCCCTCGGAGCTCGGCCGCAACTGCGACACGCTGGCGGGCGCCGAGTATGCCCTCGATCTCTCGCGGCCCGAGGGTCAGCGCGTGGTGTCCTTCCGGAAGGACGGCCGGGACATCCTCGACGCGGACGTCTTCCTCGTGGCGATCAACTCATACCGCGCCTCCGGCGGAGGCGGCTATCCGATGTGGAAGGCCGCCAGGCGCGTGTCCGAGACCGGCAACATCCGCGACCTGCTCGCGGCCCACGCCCGCGCGAAAGAGCGCCTGCGCCTCGAAGCCGACGAGAACTGGAAAGTGGTGGCGAGGCCATGACGCCCGAAGAGAAGACCGTTGCCGACGCGTTCCATCGCCTCTACTACGACGGCCCGCAGGGCGAGGGGCGTGTCCACCATCGGACGCGCTGGATGGGGACGCCCTGCCTCAAGTGCCCGCTCGACCTCTGGGCGTACCAGGAGATCCTCGCCGAGGTGCGCCCCGACCTCGTCGTGGAAACCGGCACGCACCTGGGCGGCAGCGCCCTCTTCCTCGCGCACATGCTCGATCTGCTTGGCCGGGGCGAGCTCGTCACCGTCGACCTCCTTGAGCGGCCCGACCGCCCCCGGCACCCGCGGATCCGCTACGTCACCGGTTCGAGCGGCGACTGGGGCCTGGTCGCGTCGCTCTTTGCGGGCCGTCCGTCCGCCGAGAAGCGCCTCGTCATCCTTGATTCGGACCACTCGAAGGAACACGTCTCGAAGGAGCTGGCCCTCTTCGCACCGCACGTCTCGGTCGGCAGCTACCTGATCGTCGAGGACTCGAACGTCAATGGCCACCCGGTCCTGCCGGACTACGGGCCGGGGCCCTCGGAGTCCGTCGCGGAGTTTCTCGCCGCCAACCGGAGCTTCGTCGCGGACGTTTCCCGCGAGAAGTTCCTGATGACCTTTAATCCGGGGGGGTACCTGAAGCGGGTGTCGTAGGGGCGGGGGTTACGGCCGGCCTGCGGTTGGCGTTGCCTACGGCGAGTCCCCCCGGGCGGCCCGACCCGTAGGGAACGCAAGGCGCAGCACGGCGGTAACGGCCGCCCCTACGACCGCGCGCGAAGATCCTTCTGTATCTCCCGGCTCGCGTTGGCGCCCGACGCGCCGGTGACGCCGCCGCCGGGGTGCGTGCCGGAGCCGCAGAGGTAGAGGCCGCGGACGGGTGTGCGGTACTGGGCCCAGCCGAGCAGGGGGCGCATCGTAAATAGCTGGTCGAGCGCGGGATCGCCGTGGAACACGTGGCCGCCGGTCAGGCCATAGATCTGCTCGAGATCGACCGGGGTCAGGACCTGCCGGTGGGCGACCAGGCCCTTCAGGTTCGGCGCGTAGGCGGCGATCGTGTCCACGACGGCGTCGCCGAGGGCCTCGCGCTTCGCGTTCCAGTCACCCTTCAACTTGTAGGGCGCAAACTGCGCGACGATCGACATCACGTGCTTGCCACTCGGCGCGAGCGACGGGTCGGTGACGGTCGGGATCGTGACGTCGCAGTACGGGTGCGGTGAGAAGTCGCCGTACTTGGCCGCATCGTAGGCGCGCTCGAGGTAGTCGATATCGGGCCCGATGTGGATCCGGCCCGAGAGCGCCCCGGAGCCGTTGCCGCCCGCGGACTTCAAGGCCGAAAACTCGGGCAGGCCTGAAAGCGCGAGGTGCACCTTTGCGATGGATCCTGACGCCCGGTAGTTCCGGACCTTGTGGAGGAAATCGGGGTCGAGGTCGACCGGATCGACGAGGCCGAGGAGCGTACGCTTCGGGTCCGCGTTCGACACCACGGCGCGCGCCGGAACTTCCTCGCCCGTCGAGAGGACGACGCCGGTGGCCGCGCCGTCCTTCGTGACGACGCGGGCGACGGTCGAGCCCGTGCGGACCTCGGCGCCGAATCCACGCGCGGCGGCCGCGAGGGCCTGCGTCAGCGCCCCCATCCCGCCGCGGACGAAGGTGGCGGGGCCGGCGGCGTTCGAGTCCGAGGCCGCCTGGAGGAGCAGGCCGAGGCTCGTGCCCGCCGACCAGGGACCGGCGAACGTTCCATAGATGCCGCGCGCGGCGACGATCGAGCGCAGCAGCTCCGTCTCGAAGAACTCGGCCACGAGGTCCGCGACGGCCATGGGCCCCCAGCGCAGGAGCCGGAAGGCGTCGCGGCGCGGGAGTCCCTTGAACTTGCGGCCGACTCCGAGCAGCTGCCAGAGCTCCGAGAGCGAGGGATCGTCGATCGAGGGGGGCGTCATGGTCAGCAGCGGCTCCAGGACCTTGCCGATGCGGCCCAGGGTGTCGTGGAAGGAGAGGTAGCCTTTCGCGTCTTTCGCGGAGATTCTTTCGAGCTCGCGGGCGGTGCGCGCCGCGTCGCCGTAGAGGGTGATGCTGCGGCCGTCCGGGGCAGGCGCGAAGACGCGGACTTCGGTCTGGATGAACGAGAGGCCGTGCTGGTCGAGCCCGAGGTCCCGCGCGATCGCGGGCAGGAACGGTCCGGCCGCGTGGAGCACCGAAGATGCCTTGAACCCGGGAGCGAACTCTTCCGTGACGGCGATGCCGCCGACGACGCCGCGCTTCTCGAGGACGACGGGCTTCCAGCCCGCCTTCGCGAGGTAGCAGGCCGCCACGAGGCCGTTGGGCCCGCCGCCGATGATGACGACGTCTCTCTTCTCTGCCACGCTAAACCTTCCCGCGCTTCCAGTCTTCGAGGAGCTTCT
>JANMPW010000693.1:0-4648 GCA_031370065.1 Acidobacteriota bacterium | reverse complement strand
CTCGGGCAGGCGGGCTACTTGCGACGCGCGCTCACCGGCCAGAGCCAGTCGAGCGGCCCGATTCCGCTCAAGCCCGTAGCCTCTTAGCTGCCGCGGCCACGATGGTCGGCATTCCTGTGCGATCACAGAGACGAGAGGAGGAGCATCATGCGGACGCTACTCGCACTCGGGTCGACCCTGTTGGCGGCCTCCGTCGCTTTCACCCAGGAGAGAAAACCGCAGGAGCAGAAGCCAACGCCCTCGCCCACCGCGGCGGCCTCGCGAAAGTCGTTCTTCGAGTCGAGGTCCAACACCGCAAAGGGCGTCCAACCGACCGTGACCCCGACCGCGGCAGCACCGGCCCCAAAGCGCTAGCGCGCCTTACCCCGGGGCCGGAGAGCCGCGAAACGGGCATATGATTCGGCCCGAGTATTGAGGGGCCGCTCGATTCCCGAGCTGGGCCTGTTTTTTTACCAGGAGGATTTTCATGCGGAACAACCTGCTCAAGGTTTCCATCGCGGCGTGCTGTGCCATCGTTCTCTCGGCTTCCGCCGCCCTTGCCGGCGACAACTGGCTGGGCAGCTGGAAGCTCGACGCCGCCAAGTCCAAGTTCACCCCGGGCCCGGCGCCGAAGAGCCAGACGTTGAAGTTCGAGCAGACGAAGGACGGGATCCAGTTGACCACCGATGGCGTCGGCGCCGATGGAGCGGTCATGCACGGCTCGTACCTGTCCAAGTTCGACGGCAAGGACGTCGCGTGGGCGGGCAACCCGGACGCCGACATGGCTTCGCCGAAGAAGATCGACGACAACAGCTACGAGAACACCTGGAAGAAGGGCGGCAAGGCGACGATGTCGACCAAGGTCGTCGTGTCGAAGGACGGCAAGACCCTGACCGTGACCCAGACCGGGACCAACGCAAAGGCCCAGGCCGTGAGCAACACGGTGGTCTACGACAAGCAGTAGAGAGACGATCCGCGACCGGTTTTTCGGGACCTAACAGGAAGTCTTCAGCGACATGAGCCCGCGCAACGCGCGGGCTCATTCCTTTGAGATCGGAGTCACGGCCCCGCTGACAACCCGACCCTCACCCCCCTGTGAGGAGATGTTCCGGGGCGCCGCCAAAACGACCAATCGGGCCGGGATACCAACGCGCTCCGATTGCATTACACTCTTACCGGCGCATCGCGACAGTGAACAAGCTCGATTCGTTGGAAGACCGGTGACCAGCTCCGTGCTCTGCAACGAAACATGCCCCATCTCGGCCAGAGGGCCCTTGCATGCTTCGCGGTGAGACGAGGATGGCGGACGGCAATAACGTGATCGATGATGAGTCCCGATTCCTCTCTCCCAACGCCTCCTTCGAACCTCCGCTCGCGGGGACCGGGCGGATGACCGACTTCCTGCCGGATCCGGCGGCGCCCCAACGCGGGACCGAGCTGCTCCAGATCATTTTCGACAGTAGTCCCGTGATGATCACCCTTCGAGACGGGCAGGGCTGCCTCCTCATGGCGAACCGCGAGTGGGAGCGCGTCTTCGGCTGGACGCTCGCGGAAGCCCGGAGCATCGACTTCCTGAAGGCGGTCTACCCGGACCCGGAACAGCGGCATCGGGTCATCGACACCATTCAGAGGGCGGATCGCCTCTGGGCCGAGTTCCGCGCGCGGACGCGCGATGGAAGGGTGATCGACACCGCGTGGGCGTGCGCCGCGCTTTCGGACGGCACCCGAATCGCCTTCGGGCAGGAGGTCACGAACCGCAAGCGCTCGGACGAAGTCCTGCGCGAACAAGAGAGGAAGTTCCGCGCCGTTTTCGAGAGCGCGCTCGACGCCATTCTCATCATCGACGACCACGGCCGATTCCTGGACGCCAACCCCGCCGCCTGCATGCTCTTCGCGCGGGAGCAGGATGATCTCCGGGGCCGGGCGATCGGCGACGTCACGCCGCCGAGCCTCGGCGTCGAGGAGCTCTGGCAGGCGTTCCGCCGAGACGGGCGGGCTCACAGCCAGGGCAAAATCCTGCGGGCGGGCGGGGCGATTCGTGACGTCGAATTCACCGCCATCGCGAACTTTCTACCGGGCGTCCACCTCTCGGTTCTCCGGGACATCACCGATCGCAAACGGCTCGAGCGTCAGCTCAGAACCAGCGAGGCCTACCTGTCCGAGGGGCAGAGCCTGAGCCACACCGGCAGTTGGGGCTGGACGGTCGCCACCGGCGAAGTCTTCTGGTCTGACGAGACCTGTCGAATTCTCGGTCTGGATCCGGGAAGCTCGAAGCCGGTCTTCGAGCACTTCCTCGAACGCATTCATCCCGAAGATCGGTCCCGGGTGGAGGAGGAGGTGGCCCGAAACATCCGCGACAAGGAACCCTTCGAGCGCAGTTATCGGATCCTCCGCGCCGACGGATCGGTCCGATACGTTCACAGCCGGGGCCGCCCTTCCTTTGACGATTCGGGCGAGACCGTGAAGTTGGTCGGGGTCATAACGGACATCACCGACCGCCACCTCGCCGAAGAGCGCCTCCGGCATTCCTACACGGAACTCCAGGCGCTGTCGGAGCGCCTGCGATTCGTCAGAGAGGAAGAAGGGACTCGGATCGCCCGCGAGGTCCACGATGAGGTCGGCCAGACGCTCACAGCGCTGCAGATGGACGTGTCCTGGATGGAAAGAAGTCTTCCGCTGCTGCCCGACCCGGAGGCCGCGACGTTCCAGCAGAGACTCTCGTCGATGGCTGCATTGATCGACAAGACGCTCGATGCCGTCCAGAGAATTGCGACCGAATTGCGGCCGGGGGTCCTGGACGAGTTGGGGCTCGAGGCCGCCATCGAGTGGCATGTGCGGGACTTCGAGCAGCGAACCGGGATCCGCTGCCAGATCAGGTCCGATCTCAAGGATGCGCAGATCAACCCGGGGCGCTCCACAGCCGTCTTCCGCGTCCTCCAGGAGGCGCTGACCAACGTGGCGAGGCACTCGGGGGCCACCCGAGCCAAGATCCAACTCTCCGCCGAGAATGGGCGGCTCCTTCTCGAGATCCGAGACAACGGCCAGGGCATCCCGGTCGATCGCGCCACGGATTCGCGGTCGCTCGGCCTCCTCGGAATGCGGGAAAGGGCACGCGCCCTGGGGGGCGACGTCGAGATCCGGGGAGAGGATGGGGTGGGGACCTCGGTCGCGCTGACGATTCCTCCATGATTCGGATCCTGCTCGCCGACGACCACGAGGTGGTGCGGCGCGGGTTGAAGCAGGTCCTGGCGGAGGCCATTCCGCATGCGGAGTTCGGCGACGCGACCGATGGCGAGGAGGCCCTCCGGAAAGCTCTGACCGGGCGCTGGGACATCGTGATTCTGGACATGACGCTTCCGCGAAAGAGCGGCCTCGATGTCCTGAAGGAGTTGCGACAGGCGGGCCAGGAACCGCGCGTTCTGATTCTCAGCATGCATCCGGAAGAGCAGTTTGCGGTGCGGGCCTTGAAGGCGGGCGCGGCCGGCTACTTGACCAAGAAGGCAGCGGCGCGGGACCTGGTCACCGCCGTTCAGAAGGTCCTGTCGGGCGGAACGTACGTGAGCTCTTCCCTGGCCGAGCGACTGGCAGCGGCCGTGGCAACCCGGGCGGGTGTGGCAGACCCTCCCCACGCGGCTCTCTCGGACCGGGAGTACCAGGTCTTCCGGATGCTCGCGCTGGGCAAGACGGTCAAAGAGATCGGCGAAGAGCTTTCGCTGAGCCCTCAGACGGTGAGCACGCATCGGACACACGTTCTGGAGAAGATGCAGATGACGCACAACTCCGAGTTCACCCAGTACGCGATCTGGAACGGGCTTCTGGAGTAGAACCGCCCTCCTCCGCGGCATCGTAGGCCGTATGACACGGGGGTCGTCCCGCCGACGATAGTCAGGCGCCCTCCCGACGACTACCATTTACAGATGAGAAGGGCGTCTCCTTAGGAGAGGCCATCGACCGAATTCAGAACGTATGTCCACAGAACACACGGAGCGGAGCTTTCAGGTGCTCGGACCCGCGGGCCGGGCACGGCGCAGCGGTGGGCGCAACGGGAGAACAGGTCCTGGACTCAAGATCGGCGAACTTTCGGCCCGATCGGGAGTCACGCGGGACACCATTCGATTCTACGAGCGCGCGGGGGTGCTTCCGGCCCCGCGGCGGACGGAATCTGGCCACCGAACCTATGGCCTGAGCACACTCGCGCGTCTTCGGTTCATCCACAGCGCGAAGCTGAACGGACTCACGCTCGAGGACATCCGGCAGCTTCTGCACCTCTCGGAGAGACACGAGCCACAGGCTCTCAGACGAATCGCCACACGCCTGCGCACACGGGCCGACGCGATCGATCATCAGATTGCACAACTTCGGACCTTTCGTCGGCGGCTGGTCCGCACCGTCCGGCGCTGCGCGGCCGCCGCGCCCCGGGCGTTGCCCGCCATCGAACGGTTGTTCGGCGAAGCGGAGTCCTTCCTTTGACCCCGGGCGCTCCGGCGTCCGGCTGGCCGTCGCCGCCAGCAGGCAATGCCGCTGGCCGGCTCATCGAGCCTAGCGGGGCGGCCGAGTCGCTGCCGGGCCGCGAGAGATCGGAGATCGTCGGACACTCCTTGTGGAGATGACGGCGCCAGGCGAGCGCGAGACGATCTCCCATGGAAGTCGCGCAGTGCGCGAGGCGCTG
>JANMPW010000630.1:0-2594 GCA_031370065.1 Acidobacteriota bacterium | reverse complement strand
TAACGCAGGGCATCCAGCGGCCAGGAAAGAACGCGGTTCGTGTCGCGGTCCGAGACGAGGACGTGACCGTAGGCGTCGAGCGCGATGCCGGTCGGGCGCTTCAGCCCGTCTGCCTTGAAGGACTTCAGGAAGGCCCCGGAGGCGTCGTAGTGCGCGATGCGCGGCTTCGACGAGTCGGTCACGAACACGCTGTCGGACGGCCCGATGACGAGGTAGGGCTCGGTGTAGAAGTCCTTCCAGCCGAAGACCGGGAACTGGCGCAAGAACTTGCCTTCGGCGTCGAAGACCTGCACGCGGTGGTTGCCGGTGTCGGCGACGTAGACGCGGCCCGAGGGATCGGCGGCGAGGCCGACGGGCTCGATGAACTGGCCCGCGTCGGAGCCGGCGCTGCCCCAGCGGCCGGTGACGGCCCCCGAGGTGGCGTCGAAGCGGACGATGCGCTTGTTGCCGGTGTCCGAGACGTAGAGCGATCCGCGGGAAAGCACGACGGAGCGCGGTCCGAAGAACGCCTTCTCCGGGTCGGTCCAGGCACCGCGCCACTCGCCGCCCGTCCCGAAGCGCGCGACCCGGTGGTTCCAGGTATCGGCGACGAAGACCTCTCCGTCCGGCCCGACGGTGACCCCGGAAGGCTCATTCAACTGGCCCTCGCCCGGGCCCTTGCTGCCGAGCGCGCGGAGGTATGCGCCGTTGGGATCGAGGACCTCGATGCGGCTGTTCTTCGAATCGGCCACGTAAATGTTGCCGCTCCCGTCGGCCGCCACGCCCCGCGGCTCGGCGAACTGACCGGGGCCCGGACCCGCGGCCCCGAAGGCCCGCGCGGCCGGCAGCTCGGTGCCGTCGGAGGGGTAGTCGCGCGACGACGTGTCCTGGACCTGGAGCTGCAGGGGCTCGAGCAGCCCCGTGCCTCCGAGGTCCTTGCGCACGAAGAAGGTCGCGTCCTGCGACCCGATCGGGCTCCAGATCTCGTGGAAGAGCCACCACCGCAGCGCGTCCTTGAAGGTCGGCCTCGAGACGCCGCCCTCCTTCGTCGGTTCCGGGAACCACCACGCGCGGATCGGAACGCGTTTGGCCTCGTATTTCGCGGCGAGCTGTTTCTCGAGCGCGCCTTCCTGGTCCCAGTCGGCGACGATGATGGGAGTCGACGCCTGGTCGATGCGGGTCGCCCACTGGGCGACGACGTCGCGCATGTACCAGGTCAGCGGCCAGGTCGATTCCCCCGCGATCGTGATGACCGGCTGCCCGGCCGCCACGCGCGCCTTCGCCGTGTCCACCGTGGACAGGGCGCGGACCAGGTCCCGGGAGGTCTGGACGTAGGCGAGCATCTCCGCGTGGCGGGGTTCCTTTTCCTTGTCGTGTGCCCCGTAGCGGAAGGCGGCCAGGTACGTGCCGCTCGTGTTCACCAAGAGCAGGAGGCCGGTCACTGCGAGCGCGACTCCCGCCCAGGCGCGGCGCCGCTGCCGCCACAGCCGCACCATGCCGAGCGCGGCGAGGATCGTGAGCGGCAGCAGCGGGTGCACGGTGAGCCAGGGCACTTTCTCGCGCGCCCAGCCGTAGATCGCGAGCGACCCCACGGCCCAGAACGCGACGAAGCGCAGGAACGGCGATGTCTCCGGCGCGTCCGGACTCTTCCAGATCAAGAGCGCGATGAAGGCGGCCGCGAGCGCCGCGACCAGAGCCCCCCATGCGGGCAGCAGCGGCGAGCCCGGCTTGAGCGCCTTGATAAACCCCGCGGCGAGCGTGATCGGGGCGAGGATCAGGACGGCGCGCAGCAGGGGATCGCGCCGCCATTCCCGCCACGGGAACGCGCAGCACGCAGCGAGCAGGATCGCCGTGTCGTAGTACGCAAGCTGCGGGAAGTAGTAGTACCAGGGGCCCGGGATCCGCGCGATCGTGTGCTGGCCCATCCAGTACTTCACAGCCTTGGGAATCGCGAGCCAGTCGCCGGGGTACTTGCCGAACGCCGTGTACATGGTCGCCCAGATGACGAGAAAAAGGATGCCCGCCGAGAGGATCGGCACGAGGTGCTCGAGGGACCATCCGACAGCGCTGCGGAAAGCGGTCTGCGGCCGCGGACCCAGGGGCGAGCCGACGCCGCGCACGAGGCACCAGAGCCCGTACACGACGAAGAGAACGCCGGTCATGTAGGCGTTCTCCTTGGTCACTCCCGCCAGCGCGAAAAAAGCGGCCGAGAGCATCAACCACTTCGAGCGGTCTGTCTCGAGGAACCGCTGGAAGGCGAGGATCGTCCCGAGTGTGAAGACGAGCGAGTAGAGGTCTTCCCGGATGAACCGCGAGAAGTAGGTGAAGTGCGCCGAGGTCAAAACGAGGACGGCGAACACCGCGGCCGCGGGCTTGCCGATCCATCGGCGCAGCGGCCAGGCGAATCCGATCAGGATCAGGCCGAAGATCGCGGGCATCAGCCGGGCGGTGAAGTCGCTCGCCCCGAAGAGCTTGTAGACGAGCGCGTTGACGTAGTAGAGGAAGGGGCCGTGGTAGGCCGGGTCGTACCGCCAGTCTCCGCCGCGCGAGAGCGTCCACGACTGGTAGGCGTGGATCGACTCGTCGTGGTGGAGCGGCCGCGCGCCGAGCGCCCA
>JANMPW010000600.1:0-1514 GCA_031370065.1 Acidobacteriota bacterium | reverse complement strand
CTTGGCTGCGGCGAACTTGTCGGCTTCCGGGCTCCATTCGTTGTAGTCGACTCCGTTGAGTATGCCGAAAACGGTAGCGGCGCGCTGACGCAGGACGCCGTCGAGACCAAAGCCGAATTCTGGCGTCTGGATCTCCTTGCTGTAGGTGCGGCTGACGGTGGTGACGTAGTCTGAAAATGCCAGGCCACCTTTGAGCAGATTGACCTTGCCGTAGAACTCGAGCTTGTCCATGGCAAAGAGCTCCCAGGGAAGCCCGAGTTTAGGAAGGACGTCAGGCGGAAAGAGCCCCTGATATCCGATGTTGTGGATGGTAAAGACGACCGGCACGGGGCCCAGGACGGGGTCATTGTGGTAGGCGGAGCGCAACAGCACGGGGACGAGCGCGGCCTGCCAATCGTGACAGTGAAAGACATCCGGCACGCCGATGATCTTGCAGGCTTCGAGCACGGCCCGGCAGTAAAGCCCGAAGCGCAGGGCGTTGTCAGGATAGTCGGCGCCCGCGGGACCGTAGAGGGTGTCGCGATCGAAGGAGGCGGGATGATCGATGAAGTAGAATTGCACCCCATTGTGCCGGCCGCCATTGAGAACGCTGCAGAACCTGTTGCCATCCTCGAAGGGGATGGTCACGCTGCGCAGGACGGTCTCGGCTTCCGCCAGCTTGGTCTGCTTGTAGCGCGGCAAATAGACGGTGACCTGGTGTCCGAGTTCGACGAGGTAGCGGGGCAGCGCGCCGACTACATCGGCCAGGCCGCCGGTCTTCGAAAACGGGACGCACTCAGATGCAGCAAATGCGATATGCATAATTCCCTCACAGGGCGCGCGGTGAGAGTGTAAATGGCGGCCGTAAACAAAGCCAATCCTACGGCGGTGGGTAGCCGCAAGCGTCCCAAGCTAGGACAGAATTTCCTGGCCGATCAAGGGGCAGCACGCAAGATCGTAGCCGGCCTGGGAGACCTATCGCAGCGTACGATCATCGAGATCGGCCCGGGACGCGGCAGCCTGACGGAGCTGCTGGCGGGCAAGGCGGGGCATTTCATCGCCATCGAACTGGACCGCGTGCTGGCAACGCAGCTTCGCATGAAATACGCGCGAGTGCCCAATGTGGAGATCGTGGAAGGCGACGTTCTGGCGTTCGATTTCGCGACGCTGATCGGCGGCTCCCTGCGCGGGCTGCGCGACCTTCAGACCAGCCCGGGTACGCAAAAGGCGAGCGTGATCGGGAACCTGCCGTTCTTCATCACCTCGGACATCCTGCTGCGCCTGTTCGAGTTCCACGAGTTCATCGACGTGATCGTGATCATGGTGCAGAAGGAAGTGGCAGACCGGATCGCGGCCAAGCCGGGGACGCGCGATTACGGATTACTCTCAGCTACGGCGCAGATGTTCGCCCGCGTGGAGAAGCTGTTCACGCTGCCACCAGAGGCGTTCGAGCCACCGCCGAAAGTACAGTCCACGGTGATAAGGCTCGTGATAGAGCCGCAGGTGAAACAACTGGGGGTGGACTCGGGAATGTT
>JANMPW010000588.1:0-6525 GCA_031370065.1 Acidobacteriota bacterium | reverse complement strand
CCCGGACGCCCGCGACCAGGCGCTCGACTTCCTCCGCGGTCGTGTAGCAGGCGCAGCCGGCGCGCACGACGCCGTCCTTTTCGCGGCCGAGGCGCCGGACGACCGTCAGGGCGTAGAAGTCGCCGCTCGACGCGAAAATCGCGCGGCGGGCCAGGGCCTCGGCGACTTCGTCGGAGGTGCGGCCGTCCACCGCGAAGGAAATGGTCTGCGTCCGGGCAGCTTCGGGAGGCGGTCCGTAGCGCGTGACTCCGCGGATCTCCCCGAGGCCGCTCCAGAGACTTTGGAAGAGGCGCTGTCCGCGCGCATGGAGCTCCCCAAAGGCGGTGACGAGCGCGGCCCGGCGACCGAGGCCGGGTGCGGCGGCGAGCGAGGCCAGAAAGTCCACGGCCGCCGCCGCGCCGACGATGGCCTCGTGGGAGAGGGTCCCGGTCTCCAGCCGCTCGGGCGCCCAACCGGGAGCCGGCTCGAGCTTCGGAACGTCCACCGTCTCCAGCAGATCGCGGCGCCCCCAGAGGACCCCGAGGTGCGGCCCGTAGAACTTGTACGGGGAGCACGCGAGGAAATCGCAGCCGAGCTCTTTGACGTCCACCAGGACGTGCGGCGCGTAGTGGACGGCGTCGACGAAGGCGAGCGCTCCCACCCCGTGCGCCAACTCTGCCGCCCTGCGCACGTCGTTGATCGTCCCAAGAGCGTTCGAGGCGCCGCCGATCGCGACGAGTTTCGTGCGCCGCGAGATGGACCGCTCCAGATCGGCCCAGTCGAGGTCTCCCGTCTGCGGGCGCATCTTCACGGTCCGGATCGTGACGCCCCGGTCCTTCTCCAACGCGCGCCATGGATCGATGTTGGCGTGGTGGTCGAGCTCGGTCACGACGACCTCGTCGCCGGGCCCCCACTGCCGTCCGAGCGCGCGGGAGAGATGGAAGGTCAGCGTCGTCATGTTCTGGCCAAAGACGATCTCGGACGCGTCGGCGTTCAAGAAATCCGCGAGCGCGGCGCGCGCCGCGGCGACCGCGGTGTCCGTCTCGACGGAGCTCGGATAGCGCCAGTGTGTGTTGGCGTTGTGGTGGAAGAGATAGTCGGCCATCACATCCACGACCGCGCGCGGCACCTGCGTGCCGCCCGGGCCGTCGAAGTACGCGACGGGAAGGCCTTCGTGCACTCGCTCGAGCGCCGGAAAGCGGCTTCGAATGGTCTTCACATCGAGGACGGGTGCGAGCGCAGAGCTTTGCATGGCGGCGGAGGATATCAGCGGAGAAGGGATGCCGGCAGCAAGGCGGGCGCCGACCAGGTGGTGAGTTGGGGGGATGGGATTAACCGCCCAGAACTTGATCCAAGACGTCTCGAAGGCGGGAACGGTCTTGTTTATCGAGTCGGCCGAGCTTCTTAACGATCAGCTTCTTTTCGATCGTGAACAGAATGGGTTTGATGGTGGAGGGCTTCTTCAACCCGGCTTCTTTCCACCGGTCGAGGGCGGCCTCGCCCGTCCTGGTTCGTCCTCTGGTATGACTCGTTAGGGCGATTAAGATCAGGTCGGGATGATCCTTCGCGTAGGCTTCTGAACTGACGACGATGGCGGGTCGGTTCTTGCTGGACCTCAGATCCGTGAAGGGGAAGGGGACGAGCAGGATGTCGCCGAACTCAAAGCTTGTCGTACGCGGCATCGTCGGCGTTGTCCCAAATCCTCTTGAGCGGTCCCTCGGAGATTCGGAGCGCGGCCGCCACGAGTTGGCGATCTTCTCGGCCGCTTAGGAAGTCTACGAAGTCTTCGACTACCGCGAGTTTTTCCGGCGGGAGCTCGTCGAGCTTATCGATGAGGGCGTTCTTTCTCGCGTTTTTCTTGACCATGGACCCTCCAATCTTACGCGCTGTCAGCCGCCACGTAAACTGACCCCCTTTTTACGCCAGTAAAACTGCCCCCCTCGACCGGCCGCCGGAGGAAGGGAGGGACCCTGCCCCCCAAGAAGTGGTCCGTTGCAAATGACACTACTCGCCCTGCTCTGGGGGAGGAGTAGCATCCGCCGCACGGAACGCGATGGGACCACCGCAAACACTTGTGACGCGACTCCAGGAGAAGGACGCCGTCCGCCTCGCCCGCTCGCTGTACGGGCTCGCGGCGGCGGCGCGCGAGCTTTCGAGCGAGCGCGACCAGAATTTCGCGCTCTCGACCGAGCGCGGCGCCTTCGTTCTGAAAATCTCGGGAGCTTCGGAAAAGCCCGAGGTCCTCGACCTGCAGAACCAGGCCCTCGGATGGCTCGCTGCGCGCGCGCCAGCGCTGCCGCTGCCGCGCCTCGTCCCGACTTCCGCCGGAGCGCCCGTCGGCGAGGCGGACGGGCGGCTCGTCCGGCTGCTCACCTATCTGCCAGGCACGATCCTGGCCGAAGCGAGGCCGCAGACACCCGAGTTGCTCGGCTCGGTCGGACGTTTCTTAGGCGAGCTCGACCGGGCGCTCGACGGCTTCGCGCATCCCGCCGCCCCCGGCCGCGACCTGCCCTGGAATCCAGATCGGGCGCTCGAGATCATCGCCCGCCACAGGGACGCCATCCGCGATCCGGAGCGCCGCGCCCTCGTCGACCGCTTCGTCGAGCAGCACGAGCGCGTCGTCGTCCCGCTCACGGGCCTCCTGCGCCGCGGCATCATCCACAACGACGCCAACGACTACAACGTCCTCGTCGGGGATCCGACGCCCGCCGACCGCCCCGTTGCGGGCCTCCTCGACTTCGGCGACATGGTGGAGACCTGGACCGTCTGCGAGCTCGCCGTCGCCATCGCGTACGCGATCTTCGGAAAGGAGGATCCGCTCGCGACGGCCTGCCACCTATCGGCCGGGTACGACCGGGCGCATCCCCTGACCGATCCCGAGCTCGAGGCGATCTGGAACTTCACCGCCATCCGCCTGTGCACGAGCGTGTGCCTCTCCGCGCACCGGCGCACGGCAGAGCCCGACAACCTCTACCTGATGGTGAGCGAGACTCCGGCCTGGGAAGCGCTCGCACGCATGCGGGCCGTGCACCCACGCCTGGCTCACTACCGGCTGCGCGCCGCCTGCGGACGCACGCCGTGCCCGCAAACTCCGGCGATCGAAGCGTGGCTCCGCGCGCACCGCTCGGAGATCGGACCGGTCGTCGCCGGCCCGCTCGATCGGGCGATCGTCTTCGACCTCTCGGTCGCGAGCCCCATGTTCGCATCGCCGGCAGAGACGACCGACACGGCGGCGATGACCGCGAAACTCTTCGGGGCCATGCGCGCGCGGAGCACCCCGATCGGAATCGGCCGGTACGACGAGGCGCGCCTGCTCTACATGAGCGAGGCCTTCGCGGGACCCGGCGGAGAGCATCCGGAGCGGCGGACCGTGCACATCGCGATCGACATCTTCATGGAGCCCGGCTCCCCCGTCCTTGCGCCTCTGCCCGGCCGCATCCACAGCGCCCGCGACAACGCCGCGCGCCTCGACTACGGCCCGACCGTGATCCTCGAGCACGCTCCGGAGGGGGCACCGCCCTTTTACACGCTGTACGGCCACCTGACGCGCGCCTCAGTCGCTCACCTTTCTGCGGGGGACCGGATCGAGCGGGGCCAGACGATCGCCACGATCGGACCGGCACCGGAGAACGGCGACTGGCCGCCCCACGTCCACTTCCAGATCATCGCCGACATGCTCGACATGAATGGCGACTTCCCTGGCGTCGCCGTGGCGAGCGCGCGGGCGGCGTGGCTCTCGCTCTGCCCGGATCCCAATCTCATCCTCGGGGGCCCGGGGCGCTTGCGCGCCGCCCGGGAAGAGCCCGAGCGCATCGAGTCCGAGCGGCGGCAGCGCCTCGGGCCTTCGCTCTCGCTGTCCTATCGCGCGCCGCTCGAGATCGTGCGCGGCGCGGGCACCTTTCTCTACGACGAGACCGGGCGGGCGTACCTCGACATGGTCAACAACGTCGCGCACGTCGGCCACTGCCACCCCCGGGTCGTGCGCGCCGGGTCCCGGCAGATGGCGGTCCTGAACACCAACACCCGGTACCTCCATCCCTCGATCGTCCGGTACGCGGAGCGTCTGACGGCGACGCTGCCCCACCCGCTTTCGGTGTGCTTCTTCGTGTGCTCGGGAAGCGAGGCGAACGAGCTCGCCCTGAGGATGGCCCGCGCGAAAAGCGCGGGGCGCGGCGTCATCGTCGTGGATGGGGCGTACCACGGCAACACGCAGGGTCTCGTGGACGTCAGCCCCTACAAGTCTGAAGGGTCCGGCGGCCAGGGACTGCCGCCGTGGGTGCGGAAAGTGCCCATGCCCGACGACTACCGCGGTCTGTACCGGCGGGACAATCCCGCGCGCGGGGAAAAGTTCGCCGGCCACGTGCGCGAAGCCATGGCCGAGCTGCGCGCCGAACGGATCCAACCCGCCGCCTTCCTCTGCGAGAGCCTGCTCTCCTGCGGCGGGCAGATCGAGCTGCCGCCGGGCTACCTCGCCGCGGCGTACGCCCACGCGCGCAGCGCGGGTGCCGTCTGCATCGCCGACGAGGTCCAGGTCGGGTTTGGCCGCGTCGGCGCGCGCTTCTGGGCCTTCGAGACCCAAGGCGTCGTGCCCGACATCGTCACGATGGGAAAGCCCATCGGCAACGGGCATCCGCTCGGGGCCGTGGTCACGACCCCCGAGATCGCGGCCGCCTTCGCAAACGGAATGGAGTACTTCAACACGTTCGGCGGCAATCCCGTCTCCTGCGAGATCGGCCTGGCCGTGCTCGACGTCGTCCTGGACGAACGCCTGCAGGAGCGGGCGCTCAACGTCGGGGGTCGCCTGAAGAAAGCGCTGCTCGGTCTCTCCGACCGGCACCCGGTGGTGGGCGACGTCCGCGGGCTCGGCCTCTTTCTGGGGATCGAGCTCGTCCGCGACCGTCAGACCCGGGCGCCTGCGGCTGCCGAGGCCGCCTACGTGGTCGAGCGCATGAAGGACCACGGCATCCTGCTTTCGACCGACGGCCCCGACCACAGCGTCATCAAGATGAAACCGCCGCTCACCTTTTCCGAGGCCGACGCGGACCGTGCCGTCGCGGCCTTCGACCGCGTGCTCTCGGAAGACTTCGTGGGGGAAAAATGAAAAGACTCGCAGAGGTCCTCGGTAGCACGCTCTTCGCCGCGCTCGCCGCCCTCGCCGCCCTGGCGCCGCTCGCCGCATCCGCCGCGCCCGCGTTCAAAACGGAGAACGTCGTCGTCATCGTGACGGACGGCCTGCGCTGGCAGGAGGTCTTTCGCGGCGCGGAGACGGAGCTCGTCAGCGACAAGCCCGGCGGCGTCGAAGACGTCGCGGCGACGAAAGCCGCGTTCTGGCGCGAGACCGCGAGGCAGCGGCGCGATGTGCTCCTGCCCTTCCTGTGGACCACGGTCGCAAAGGAGGGCCAGATCTACGGCAACGTCGACGCCGGCAGCTCCTCGCAGGTCACGAACGGCTACAAGTTCTCCTACCCGGGCTACAACGAGATCATCACGGGCGCGGGCGACAAGCGCATCGACAAGAACGAGTTCGGCTTGAACCCGAACGTCTCCGTGTTCGAATGGTTGAACGACATGCCGGAATTCCACGAGCGCGTCGCCGTCGTCGCAGGCTGGGACGTCTTTCCCGCGATCTTCAACCGCGAGCGGAGCCACCTGCCGATGCGCACCGGCTGGGACACGCCCTTCCCGGACAAGGCGACGCCCCGGCAAGAGCTGCTCAACACGCTCTACCGCACGACCACGCGCGAGTTCTCCGATATGCCGTGGGACGCGTTCCTGCAGCAGACGCTCCTGGACTATGTCGAAAAGTACAAGCCGCGCCTCCTCTTCGTCGGGTATGGCGAGACCGACGAGTGGGCCCACAACGGCCGCTACGATCTCGTACTGCAATCGGCCCACAACGTGGACGGATTCATCCGCGAGCTCTGGCTTGCGATGCAGGCGATGCCCCAGTACAAGGGCAAGACGACCTTCATCATCACGACCGACCACGGCCGCGGAGACGGCCCCGAGAACTGGAAGCACCACGACTGGAACGTGGAGGGCGCCGAGAACATGTGGATCGCCGTCCTCGGGCCGGACACGCCGGCGCTCGGCGAGCGCGAGAACGCGCCGCGTGTCACCCAGAGCCAGATCGCCGCGACCGTCGCCCGGCTTCTCGGAAAGGACTGGCAGGCCCTCAACCCGAAGGCCGGGCCGCCGCTGTCCGAGGCGATCGGCGCGGGACGGTAAGAGAGGCGGCCCTACAGCCGCACCACCGCGGGCCCGGGACGGGTAACGAAGAAGCGGGACTGTTCGGTCACCGCCGGAAACGCGGCGGCATACCGATCGGCCCAGCGGCGCCGGAAGGCGTCCGCTGCCTCCGTCTGCACCAGCGCCCACACGCTTCCGCCAAACCCTCCACCGAATGCCGAGGCCGCGGCCGCGCCGAGCTCGCGGGCAGACCGCGCGAGTGCGATGGTTTCGGGAACCTGGTTGCCGAGGCATCGCTCGGCGAGCGTCTGGGACCGGTCCACGAGCTCGCCGAGAAGGCCGACCTCGCCCTTCGCC
>JANMPW010000561.1:0-4221 GCA_031370065.1 Acidobacteriota bacterium | reverse complement strand
GTCGGGCGAGGGCGGCGGGGCGGGATATTCGGCCTACCTGCGCCGGATGGACGGCTCGCCCCCGGTGCGTCTGGGCAGCGGCGCCCCGAGGTCGATCTCGCCGGATGGCCGAGGGGTGCTGACCATCCAGACGCCCTCCTCCAAGCCGCAGGTCTCATTGCTCCCCGCGGGCGCGGGCGAGCCGCGGGTCATGCCGGCTGGCGGTCTCGCTGTGCAATCGGCGACCTGGTTCCCGGATGGAAAGCGGACCCTCCTGACCGCGAGCGAGGCCGTGGGCGGAGCGACCCGCTTGTACCTCCTGGACAGTCCGGACGGGAAGCCGCGGGCGCTGAGCCCGCCCGGTTATCGGGCGCTGGCGAGGGCCGGCTCTCCCGACGGCAAGCGCGCAACGGTCGCCGGCCCTGACCGGCGCCGCTATCGCTATCCCCTGGACGGGGGCGAGCCGGTGCCGATCGTCGGTCTCGAGCCCGACGAAGATCCGATCGGCTGGACCGCCGACGGACTCTTCCTCTACGTGTTCCGGCGCGGCGAGTATCCGGGCAAGGTGTACCGCCTCGATGCCGCGAGCGGCAAGCGCGAGCTGTGGAAGGGACTGACCCCGCCGGACCCGGCGGGGATCTCGAGTCTCTCGCCTCCGGCGGTCGCGGCGGACGGAAGGACCTACGTCTACTCGTACAACCGCATCCTCTCGGACCTCTTCCTCGCCGAGGGCGTGAAGTAGGAGAGCTCAGCCCTCGTTGCCGAGATCCATCGCGGCGCGAAGCCCGGCTTCGACGTCGTCGAGCAAGTCTGCAGGGAGTATTCCGATTCGCTTCTCGAACTTCACGCGGTCGATGGTCGTGACCTGATGACAGAGCGCGACGCTGGCTCGGCCGAGCCCGCCGGCTCCCCCCGGAATCGGAATCGCGGTGGGCCCGCGGCCCGCCTGGGTCGGTGAAGTCGAGATTGGAACGACGATCAGGGAGCGCCAGGCCTGGATGCGGTTGAAGTCGTCGCGAGACACGACGACGACGGGCCTGCGCCCCTTCTGCTCGGAGCCGGAACGCGGCACGAGGTTGGCCCAGTAGATCTCGCCCCGCCGCACGTTTTATTTTTCCGAGTTGAGCCAGGACTCGATGCCGGCGGCCTCAAACGCTTCGTCGAGGTCGAATTCGGTACCGGCGTACTTTGTCGCGTAGGCGGCGATCGCCTCCGATACTTCGGACCGGCGGACGCTGCGCAGCCACGCCGCGATGGCGCCTCGGGCCAGGACGGTTGCCGGGCGCTTACGCTTCCTCGCTTCGTCCTTGAGCTCCTCGTAGAGGCTCTCGGGAAGGGGAAGGTGAAAGTTTCGAATGGCATCTATCATGGCATAAACGATGCCATGACACCATGGCAATGTCAATCCTGGCGTCCATGGCCTTAGTATGGCCGCCCAGGGCCACAGCGGTTCCCATAGACATCCTGCTGGTCGGCAACGAGCTCGCAATCGTTTGGGCCGTTGGGACCGAAAGCTACTTTCTGCTCGAGAAGCTGCGCCGCGAGTGCCCGTGCGCGATGTGCAGGGGCGAGAAGGACATCATGGGCAACGTCTACCGGGGGCCGGAGCGGCCGCTGACGCCGCGCTCGTTCCAGGCGGCCGGGCACCGACGCGTGGGAGCGTACGCGCTGCAGATCGACTGGGCCGATGGGCACAACGACGGGATCTACAGCTTCGAGACGCTGCGGCGGATCGCGGCCGAGGGCGCGGCCGCGGGGAACCCGGGTTAGCCGACCGAGCGCACGGCGGGCCGGACGAAGGCCTCGACCTTGTCGCGGCCGCCTCGCTTGGCGGCGTACAACGCCTGATCCGCCGCCTCGTAAAGCTCTTCGGGGGATTTCATCTCGGGCCCGAGCTCGGCGATCCCGAACGAGCAGGTGGCGTGGAAGGTCGCTCCGCCGTAGTCGAACGAGTGGTTGGCGACGCGGCTGCGCAGCCGCTCGCCCAGGATCTTCGCCCCATCGAGCCGTGCCTCGGGGGTCAGCACGGCGAACTCGTCGCCGCCGACGCGTGCGAAGACCTGTTCCTTGCGGAAGAAGTCCGAGACGAGCCGCACGACCTCTTTCAGGACGAAGTCCCCGCAGAGGTGCCCGCGCTCGTCGTTGATGGACTTGAATCGGTCGATATCGAAGAGCAGAAGCGACAGCGGCCGGCCGTACCGACGCGCGCGCGCGACCTCGCGCACCGCCTCGTCCTCGAACTTGCGCTTGTTGGAGATCTGGGTCAGGCCGTCGCGGACCATCATGTCGTGGATGGCCTCGAAGTAGGCGTTCTCGACGTCGCGCTCCTGGAGGAACTTGAAGTGCACGGCGCCGACCTGGAAGCGGTCGCCGCTTTCCAGCACCGTGGGCTGCTCGATGCGGGCGTCGTTGACGAAGGTGCCGTTGGTGCTTCCGAGGTCCTCGAGGACGACGGATTCGATCCGGTACGTGAGCGAGGCGTGCTTGCGGGAGATCGCGGAGATCTCGGGCAAGCTCACGTCCACGTTCTTGGCGCGGCCGATCACGACCGTCGAGCCCGGGCGGAAGCGGTAGCGGGTCCCGAGCCCCATTCCCTTCGGGTGGGCGATCAGGATGATGTTGGCTTCGGGGCCCGGGTCGGTGCTCCGGCGCCGCGGGGTGACGGAGGTGGCTTCGCCCTCGAAGCGGTCGGAGCCTTCGACGGAATCGCGAACGACCTCGAATTGGGCCGTTCTGCGGTCCCCGGGGTCGCGCGCACGGAAAGACGCCGGTTCCTTTGGACGCATGGCTGTTTGCTGAATTGTCCGACACTCGGCTGCGCCCGGCGGTGACCGGGCGCACAACGGTTCCGTTATCCCGAGCGCCGGTGCCTCTTGCGAAAGGCGCGGACCTTCATCAGGTTGCCGCAGGTCCCCATCGCGCACCACTGGCGGCGGTGGTTGCGCGTGGTGTCATAGAAGAAGAGGACGCAGTCGGGATTGCCGCAGCGCCGCAGCAGATGGAGGCCGGCACGCGAGAGCAGATCGGCCGCGGCCTCGGCGACGCTCCCGAGGAGGATGATCGGGCTCGTCGGCCGCGCGGCAAAGCGCGTGCGAAAGCCGGGCCCCTGCCGCTCGAGGCGCAGGTTCCCGTCGTTCTCCGCGAGGATGAAGTTGATCGCGGCCAGGCCCTCCGTCGCGACGCCGCGGCTCTTGACGAGCCCTTCGGCCATGTGGCGCAGCGTCTCGCGGAATGCCCGTGCGCGTTCCGTGATCCGCGGCCCCTCGGGCCCGTCGTTCCATTTCCTCATGGCGTCCGCGGCGGCGCGAGCGTCGATCCTTCCCGCGCGGGTCAACCAGCGGAGAAAATCCTCGAGGCTCCCGAGCAGCTCGACCGCCTGTCCCTTCACGAGAGGGCGCGTGTTCAGGAAGTCGAGGCAGGGGTGTCCCCCGAGAAAAAGGAACTCAGTCTTTTCGGCCTTCTCAGCCTTTTCTGCCTTTTCTGTCATCCGGAAACCGGCCTCCAGTGTAACCCCGGTTGAGAGGTTACAGGCTCCGGAGAGTCAGAGTCTGCCGTGAAGAGGGCGGCTTTGGTAGGATTCCCCGCCTCCCGGAGAGGTGTCCGAGTGGCTTAAGGAGCACGCTTGGAAAGCGTGTGTGCGCAAAACGTACCGGGGGTTCGAATCCCCCCCTCTCCGCCATTGAAGTTTCGGCCAAAGTAGAATCTCCGAGCCCACCAGGGGCGTAATTCCCATGCCAGAAGATCAAAACGCCTCCGACCTCGACCTCGTGCGGCGCATCAGGAGGGGCGACGATCAGGCCTTTCGAGAGATGGTCGACCGTTACAACGCTCGCGTCTATTCACTTTCCTACGGCGTCCTCCGGAACTCCGAGGACGCGGAGGAGGCGACCCAGGACGCCTTCCTGACGCTCTATCGCAAGATCGGGACCTTCGACGAGTCGAGGAAGTTCTTCTCGTGGTTCTACCGCGTGGCGCTGAACGCGGCCTACTCGCGCGCGCGCCGCCGAAAGCCCGCCATCACCGTCTCGCTGGACGACGACGTTCCGCGATTTCGCGACGAGGGGCACGCCGCCTCCCCCGAGTTCGCGGCATTCGTCGAGGGGGCCGAGGACGAGGCGATCGCGAAGGACCTCGCAGAGCGGGCGGAGGGATTCATCGCCGAACTTCCGGACGCCTACCGCGACGCGATCTGGATGGTGGACGTCGAAGAGATGAAGCCGGCGGACGTCGCCGAAACGCTCG
>JANMPW010000556.1:0-4035 GCA_031370065.1 Acidobacteriota bacterium | reverse complement strand
CCGGCGACGCGCCGTGGTGCCGGGCGTGCGGCAGGCGGAGGAACATTGCCGCCGCAAGCGCGCCGAGCAGGAACGTCGCGCTCCAGAGGATGCGCGCGCCGGCCCGCTCGAGGACGACCGTTCCTGCCCATGGGCCGATCGCGAAGGCGAGCGAAAACGCCATCGTGTAGAGGCCGCTGTACTCGCCGCGCCGCGCGTCGGGCGCGATGTCGGTCGCGTACGCCGCCGACGCCGGGAAGAAGAGCATCTCGCCGAAGGTCCAGAGGACGACCGTCGCGGCGAGCGACCAGAAGTTTCGCGCGAAGGCCATCGCGCCGAAGCCGGCGCCGGACAGAAGCGCCCCGAGCGCGAGCGTGCGGCGGTGCGACCAATGCGCGGTCGCGGCGTTGAGCGGGATCTCCAGGACGACGATGATCAGGCAGTTGAGAGAGAAGAGAAGACCGAAGGTCCGCGGAGAGAGGCCGAGGTTGTTGACGATGAAGAGCGGCATCGAGGAAATGTGCTGGAAGAAGACGACCGTGACCGGCAGCACACCGGCCAGGAAGAAGAGGAATCGCGGGTCGGCGTGCGCGGCGGTCGAGAGCCGCAGGCGCGTCGTCGTCGAGAGGTGCGCCTGGCCGAGGGGCGCCTTCTTCTCGCGCCCCGGGAGCGCGGCCAGCGCGAGCACGAGCCCGGCGGCGATGGAGGTTCCGGCGTCGGCGAAGAAGAGGTAGCGAAACGAGATCGTTGCGAGGATGCCGCCGACGGCGGGGCCGATCGCCATGCCGAGGTTGATCGCAAGGCGGTAGACGGCAAAGGCGGACTTGCGGCGCGCGGGCTCGACCGTTTCGCCGAAAAAGGACATCGCGGCCGGCCGGAACGCCTCGGTCAGCATGGCGAGTGCGATCGTGACCGCGGCGATGGCCGAGGGCGTGCGGGCGAATGGATAGACGAGGAGCATCCCTCCCGAGAGAAAGAGCGACACGCGCATCAGGGGCACGGCCCCCCAGCGGTCGGCGAGCCGGCCGGAGATCGGTGCGCTGACGATCGAGCCGGCGCCGTAGAGAAAGAGGATGAACCCGGCGTGCTCGGGCGAGAACCCGCGCTCGCGCGTCAGGTACAGGACGAGGAACGAGAGGACCATGGAACCCGCGCGGTTGACCAGCTGCGAAGCGGCGACGACCCACACCGGGCGCGGCAAGTGCCGCAGGTCCTTCCAGTACTTCAGCATGGGCGCACGGGTTGGTACGGCGCCCGAGTTCTCAGAGTCTTCTCAGGAGGCGCGCGAGGATCCAGGCGGCGAGCGCCAGCGCGCCCATGAAGCCGAGGACGTAGAGCAGGATTGCGAGGAAGGGCGTGTTGCGGGGGTCGTCCCCCGGGTCATCCATGGATGTCCTGGGCGGCCAGCCATCGCTCCGCGTCCATGGCGGCCTTGCACCCTTCGCCGGCCGCGGACACGGCCTGGCGGTACGTTGGGTCCGCGACGTCTCCCGCCGCGAACACGCCCTCGACGGACGTGTATGTCGAGGGGTGCTTCACCTTCACGTAGCCGACCTCGTTCATCTCGAGCTTGCCCTTGAAGATCTCGGTGTTCGGCGAGTGCCCGATCGCCACGAAGACGCCCTGGGTCGCGAACGCCGACTTTTCCCGGGTCTGCGTGTCCTCGAGCGTGACGCCGGTGACCCCGCCGTCGCCGCCCTGGATGTCCACGACCGCGGCATTGAGCTTCCAGGCGATTTTCGTATTGTGGCGCGCTCGCTCGAGCATGATCTTCGACGCGCGGAAATCCTCGCGGCGGTGCACGATGGTGACCTTCGTCGCGAATTTCGTCAGGAAGGTGGCCTCCTCCATCGCCGTGTCGCCACCGCCGACGACGATGACCTCCTTCGCCTTGAAGAAGAACCCGTCGCAGGTGGCGCATGCGGAGACGCCGTGGCCCATGAGCTTCTTCTCCGACTCGAGGCCCAGGAGTTTCGCCGAGGCGCCCGAAGAGACGATGACGGCGTCGGCCGTGATCGCGCCCCCGGCGTCGAGAGTCAGGCGGAACGGCCGCGAGCCGAACTCCACGCCGGTGACGGTGTCGAGCACGACCTCCGTCCCGAAACGTTTCGCCTGGTCGCGGAAGACGTCCATGAGCTCCGGGCCCTGGATGCCATCCTTGAAGCCCGGGTAGTTCTCGACGTCGGTGGTGATCGTGAGCTGCCCGCCGGGCTGCGGCCCTTCGAAGACCACCGGCGAAAGCTCCGCGCGCGAGGCGTAGAGGGCGGCCGTCCAGCCGGCCGGCCCGGATCCGATGATGGCGATGCGGTAGTGCTGTCTGGTGGGTGCCATGGCGCGCCGAGAATATCAGCCGCGCCGACCGATATCATCCGCGCCATGCGCCCCGCCCTCTCCTCGAAGCTCGCCGGCTTCGGGACGACGATTTTCGCGGAGATGACGCGGCTGGCGAACGAGCATGGCGCCATCAACCTCGCGCAGGGGTTTCCGGATTTCGACGGGCCCGAATTCGTGAAGGAGGCGGCGATCGCGGCCATCCGCGCGGGCCATGGCCAGTACGCGCGCGTGACCGGGATTCCCGAGATCCACCGCGCGCTGTCGGCGAAGTACCGGCGAGACTGGGGGCTCGACTACGCGCCCGACACGGAGATCGTCGTGACGTCCGGCGCGACCGAGGCGATCTTCGCGGCGATCCAGGGTCTCTGCGATGACGGCGACGAGGTCGTCCTCTTCGGGCCCTACTACGACTCCTACAAGGCGAGCGTGCGGATGGCGGGCGCCGTGCCGCGGGTCGTGACGCTGCGCGCGCCCGACTGGACCTTCGATCCCGCACAGCTCGACGCCGCCTTCGGCCCGCGCACGCGCGCGGTGCTCGTCAACACGCCGCACAATCCGACGGGCAAAGTCTTCTCGCAGGACGAGCTCGAGGCGGTGGCGCGGCTCTGCCGCGAGCGCGGCGTCTTCTGCATCACCGACGAGGTCTACGAGCACCTCGTCTTCGAAGGCCGGCACGTTCCGATGGCCGCGCTTGCCGGGATGCGCGAACGCACGATCACGATTTCGTCGTTCGGCAAGACCTTCTCGCTCACGGGTTGGAAGATCGGCTGGGCGATGGCGCCGCCGGAGCTCGCGGCCGCGGTGCGCTCGGCGCACCAGTTCATCACCTTCGCCACCGCCACGCCGCTCCAGCATGGCGCGGCCGTCGCGCTCGCGGCCGGGCCCGCCTACTACGCCGCGCTCGCGGCCGCCTACCGCGAGAAGCGCGACTATCTCGTGCGCGAGCTCTCGCGCATCGGATTCCAGGTGCGGAGTCCTCAGGGCACCTACTTCGCCTGCGCGGATTTTCGCCCGTTCGGATTCGACGACGACCGTGAGTTCGCGCGGCACATGATCGAGAAGATCGGCGTCACCGTGATCCCGCCCTCCGTCTTCTACGACAACGTCGAGCACGGGAAGTCGTACGTGCGCTTCGCCTTCTGCAAGAAGCGCGAGACGCTCGAGGCCGCCGTCGCGCGACTGGAGAAGCTATGCGGGTAGCCCTCGTCCAGATGGACCTCGCCTGGGAGGACGTGGCGGAGAACCACCGCCGCGCCCGGCGCCTTCTCGAGGAGGCGGCCCATAAGGGCGCGCGACTCGCACTCCTGCCCGAGATGTTCTGCACGGGCTTTTCGATGGAGTCGGACCGGATCGCGCAGCCGCCCGGCGGGCCTTCCGAGACCTTCCTGCGCGAGACGGCGCGGGAGCTTTCGCTCTCCATCCTCGCGAGCATTCCGGAGGCGGGGCAGCCGCGGCCGCGCAACATGGCCATCCTCGCCGGCCCCGACGGCGCGGTCACGCGCTACGCCAAGATCCATCCGTTTACGTTCGGCGGCGAGGACCGCGTCTACACCGGCGGCGACCGGATCGTCACCGTTACCGTGGAAGGGGTCCGCGTCACGCCCTTCGTCTGCTACGACCTGCGCTTCCCGGAGCCCTTTCGCCTGGCTGCGGAAGAGACCGACCTCTTCGCCCTCGTCGCCAACTGGCCCGAGGCGCGGCGCGAGCACTGGCGCACGCTCC
>JANMPW010000535.1:0-2951 GCA_031370065.1 Acidobacteriota bacterium | reverse complement strand
CGTATCCCGCCGTCGCAGCGCATTATCCGACGGTGTTCGATTCGCCCGCCGGTGCGCCCAGAGGGCGCAGATCCGGAGCGAAGGGCTCGCGACGAAAAAAATTACCCGCCTCGCGGCGGGGCAGTGGTTTCTCGGGGTACTCCCCGCGTACTCGCCTAGTTGTTGTCCACGACGCACTTGCGGCGCCCGATCTCCGTCCGGTTGCCCTGGTTGTCCCTCACGTAGATGACGAGGTCGTGCGCCGAGTTGGACAGCCGGGTCGTGTCGAGCACGTAGGAGAATCCCACGTTCGGGAATGGAACCCGCGGATCGTTGACCGGGACGTCGGGGCGGAAGAGACCGTAGTTCGCGTTGCCCACCACCTGCCATCCACGTCCACCTCGACGGACGTCACACCCTGGAGGTCGTACGCCCATCCGAAGACCTCGAAAACGCCGTTGATGAACTGGTAGTTCGTGGGCGTGTCGATGTAGCCGAACGCCGGCTGGTCCCCGTCGGTCTGGTCGCAGAGAATGTCCACCGACATCGCTCCGAACTGCGAGACCGTCTCCTCCTCGTCGCCCGCGCGGATGGCGAGGGTGTGCTTGCCGGGGTTGGTGAAGCCGACAAGCACCGAGTCCGAGGCGTTGCCGGTCGGGATGTAGATCGCGATGACGCCCGACGGGTCCGCGGACAGGCGAAGCAGGGCGAAGGAGAACCCGAATCCGGCGTTGTCCGCGTTGACGTAGCCCGAATAGCTCCGCGCCACGTCCGGCCGGTTGATCCCGTAGCAGTTGGTCAGGGCCTGGCCGAGCTGGACGCAGACGCTGCGCGTGTTCGCCATGATCTGGCCATCCAGCAGCAGCTCGACGTACGAAACCTGGCCTGCGTCCAGGCGCGAGCCGACGTCGAGCGCCCAGCCGGCCACCACGTTGTAGAGCAGGTTAGGAACGCAGGTTTCCGGCGTGCAGGGGGACGGGAACACGCCGCTGTTGTTCAGCGTCGCGCAGAAGAGCGAGGCCTTGTCCAGCGGGAAGTCCACGACGCCGAACGGAGCGAGGTTCTGCCCGTTGTTGATCACCTGGACCGTCCGGGTCCCGAGCTCCCGGGATGCCCCCTGGTTGTCCCAGGCGCGGACGGACAGCTGATGGATCCCATTGACGAGGGCCGTCGTGTCGATATTGGCCGAAAAGCCCGTGTAGAGGGAATCCGGAACGTCGGGGAACGCCGCCTCGACGTCCGGGCGGGTCGAGCCGTATTGGGCGGTGGACGGCCCGCCGCGGCCCACGGCCCCGGCAACGATCTGCCCGTCCACGAGAAAGTCGATGCGCGCGACCTCGACGTCGTCGAGCGCCCAGCCCACGACCGGAAAGGACCCGTTGGCGCCCTCCGTGCCGGCCGGGCCCGGAATGTCGATGTAACCAAAAGGCGCCTGGTTGATGGTGTTGTCGACGACGACGTTGACCGTGCCGATGATGGTCTGGGCCTGGCTGTCGGACTCCGTCACGCGGATCGACACGCTGTGGGGCCCATCGCTGAAGTTCCCGGCCAGGAACGACGTGAGGTAGCCGGGCTGGGCAGTCGGGCTGCCGTAGTAGGTCGGGAAGATCTCGAGAACGTCTACCCGCGGCAGGTTCAGCTGCGCGTGGTTGACGAGGGCGCCGTCGACGAGCAGGTCGATGTTGCTCACCGCGTGCAGGTCGAGCACGAACCCGGAGACCCGAACGACGCCGGACACCGTCTGGCCATCGGTCGGGGAATCGATCGCTCCAAACGGCTGGGCGCTGGCGCCACGAGCCAAGAAACAAGCCGCTGCTGCCACGAGCGCCACAATCCGGAGCGCTTTCCTGTCCATGCGCATTCCTCCCCCGAAAATTTAAGAAAATAATGTGAAAATTGGGCCAAAAAGTCAAGCGATATCAAGGCTTCGCCTCATTTTTTTAGGCAAACGGCGACATGAAATGCTAAAAGCGAGCCGTGATCCTCGCGACCGAATGCGGCCATCTCGGGACGGCTCTGCCCCGTCGCCGGGCCGCCCGAGCGGGCCGCGTGACGCAGGTCACGCCATGAGGGCGCTCCTTTCGTCGCGGCGCTTCCAGGCGGCCGCTTCGATCGTCCTTGCCCTCGGGCTCTTCGCCTTCTTCCTCTCCCGCGTCCCGCTCGGCGACATCGCCCGGCAGATCGCCGCGGCTTCCCCCGCGTGGCTCGCGGCCACAGTTCTCATCTCACTTTCGACGTTCGTCCTGCGCGCCGTGCGCTGGGTCTGGATCCTGCGGCCGGTCGGCCGTGTGCCCTTCTTCCCCGCTTTCCGCGCCACCGCAATCGGCTTCGCCGCCAACACGGTGCTCCCGGCCCGGGCCGGAGAGATCCTGCGCCCGGCCATCCTGGCGCGCGAGCGCGCTCTGCCCTTCCCCGCCCTGCTCGCCTCGATCGTGTTCGAGCGCATCCTCGACGCCATGTCGCAACTCTTCTTTCTCGGGCTGGCCCTCGCCGCCGGTCCCTCCGGCGGGGCGATGGGATCTTTTGCCTCGAGCCGCATCCGCTGGGTCGTCGCCGCGATCGCCGCGGTCGCGATCGGCGTGGCCCTGTTCGCGGTCCTGTGGCGCGCGGCGACCGAGCGCTTGCTCGAGCGGCTCTTGCGCCTGCTGCCCGGACGGTTCCGGGACGTCGCGCGCCGGATCGCGCTCACGTTTCTGGACGGTTTCGCCTCCCTGAAAACGCCGCGCCTCGCCCTGCTCGTCGTTTCGAGCTCGCTCTTCATGTGGTTCGTGATCAACGTCCAGATCTATTGCGCCATGCGCGCCTTCGGACTCGACCTTCCGCTCTCGGCCGCCTACGTGGTGACTACCGCGGCGGTGCTCGGGCTCGTGGTCCCGACCCCGGGAGGGGTCGGCGGCTACCACGCTGCCGTGCAGTTCGCCCTGCCGAACATCTTCCGCGTGCCGCTCGCCGCGGCGACCGGCGTGGCGCTG
>JANMPW010000446.1:0-3884 GCA_031370065.1 Acidobacteriota bacterium | reverse complement strand
CGTCGAACCCGGAATGCTCACCTTCATCGACCGGGATCCCGCCGACGCATTCCCGCTGTCGATCGACCAGCTCCCTCCCGTTCCCCCAGAAATCGTCCAGCCCGTCGGCGTCCCGGAGCCAGACTCGAAAGATCCGTTCACAGCCACTTCCGGAGGCGAAAGCACAGGCTCACGATAAAAGAAACCCGACGGCAGGGAACCCGCGTAATTCGTGCCCCCAACCTTCAGAGTGCTCACCGCCCCGGCCGACGTCAACGACAGCGTCAAACCGTCACCCGTCGTCACCGTCCCCTGGCCGTAGGCCTGAGCAGGCAAGCCCGTAAACGCCATCAGGCCGATCGCGGCCAACCCGACCCAACGAAAGAATCCCCTTCCGGAAGTCGACTTGCTCTCTCGAGCGTCGGGAGGAGAAGACTGCCCGGACCCGCGCGCTCGAGCAAGGCCGAATGAACCGGAGCGGAGATCAGTCCGGCCTTTCATGGGTGCTTACTAGTTGGCGTACGTCGAATCATATTTTTTTCGGTCGTCAGGGGCCTCTTGCAGACAAGCGTAGGGGAGGAACAAAGCGAAAACTAGTGGTCACGAGAGCAAAAACAGGCCAGCGAGTTGGCCTGTACCGAGGCCTGTCCGGGCGGGCAGGGCGTGACGGGTCAGGTGCGTTTTGCCCATGACGGGAGAGGCCGAAGATCAAACCGTTGTCCGAGAGCGGGAGAAAGCGCGCCGTCAGGAGCAACTGGCAGCGGGTGATTCTGTCCTGGCGTTTCCGAAAGACATTCGGCGCGTGATCCATACGACCAACGCGATCGAGTCTCTGAACTTCTCGCTTCGCAAGATCAGGTACACGATCGGATAAACCGCCTCCGGCGCCTCTTGACCTCCTCGATCGCCGCCGAGGTCACCCGCGAGATCAGGTCCCGGCGACACTTCCGCTCCGTAGAGCTCCTGAAGATGCACCTGAATCTCCCGCACCGTCTTCCCCCGCGCGTCCATCGAGATCATCCTCTCGTCGAACCCGTCAAAGTGCGGCTGGTGCTTCTTGACCAGCTGAGGCTTGAAACTCCCCTACTCTTGTGTGTCGACGAGAAGGCGCAGGTCCAAGCTCTCAACCGTACGCAGCCTTTGCTCCGGATGCAGCCCGGACAACCTGAGCGCCGGACTCACGACTACCTTCGTCACGGCACGAGCTCGCTGGTTGCCGCACTCCCACGTGGCTACCGGCAGGGTCGTTGGCCAGTTTCATCGCCGACACCGAGCAGCCGAGTTCCTCAGGTTTCCAGAGCGAATCGACTCTCAGGTACCGACCGAGATGGACATCCACCTCATCCTCGACAACTACGGCACCCACAAGACGCCACGGTGGCCTTCGACGCGACGACGTTCACGAAGAATCGGGCGCGGCTGCTGGAGGCGGACCTGTTCGGGGAGTTCTTCCTGCAACTGAACTCATGAACCGGCAACATCACGGCGTGCGCCCCCAAAGGGCTTTTCTTCAGCAGCCTGCTAGGATACGATTTGTGTCGGCTCGGGGCCGAGCGGTTGAAGATCCAAATCCTCTCGCCCCGGCCGATTTTTTTATGCATTCATGACGACGGAATCCACGGCACCGAGACGCAAGACGTTGGTCGATATGGCCTCCCCCGAGGCGCCCCGAGGCCTTCTCGGGCGGGTGGCCGACTCCGAGTTGTTTCGCTATCTGGCTTTGAGCGGACAGCTGGCCGTCGTCCTCCTGGTGATCCGGTCGTACAAACTCGAGGGTCGCGTCTTCGAGAAGCTGGCGGTGTTGCTCTGGGCGGGTTTCACCGTCCATTACTTCCTGCCGGTTCGATGGCGGCTCCAGTTTTTCGGGCTTCTCTCCGCGGCGGGAGTGCTCGCGATTTTCGGCCCTCTCCCCGGTGCGTGGCTCCTGGGCATCGGGCTGGCGGTCATCGGCATCTGCCACCTGCCGATTCGCTTCGGGGCGCGCCTCGCGATCCTCTTGTCGGCCACGGTTCTGCTGGGCGCCATGCGAGTCGGACGGATCCCCGTCCCCTGGTCGGCCGCGATCTGGCCGGTCCTGGGCTCGATGCTCGCCCTCCGCATCATCATCTACCTCTACGACCTCGAGCACCGGAGCGCGCCATTCTCGTTCTGGCGCAGCGTGGCGTATTTCTTCATGCTGCCCAATGTCGTCTTCCCGCTCTTCCCGGTCGTGGACTACCAGACCCTCTGCCGCACGTACGACGACGACGACAAGGATCGAACCCGCGGTCATCAGATCGGGATCGACTGGATGGTGCGCGGGACGGTGCAGCTCGTTCTCTATCGTCTCATCTACCAGCACCTTCCGATCGACACGACCGCCGTGCGAGACGTGCCCCAACTCCTGCGCTACCTCTTATGGCCCTTTCTCCTGTACTTGAACGTCTCCGGCCTGTTTCACCTCGTGATCGGGATGCTCCGCCTCTTCGGCTTCAACCTCCCGGAGACTCATCATCTCTTCTACCTGGCCTCGAGCTTCACCGACCTCTGGCGGCGGATCAACATCTACTGGAAAGACTTCATGATGAAGATCTTCTACTACCCCGCCTACTTCCGGCTCCGCAAGCTCGGAAACAACACGGCGCTCGTGCTGGGCACCCTGGTCGTGTTCCTGGCCACCTGGACTCTGCACTCGTGGCAATGGTTCTGGATACGCGGATCCTTTCTGCTCAAGGGAACCGACGTGCTCTTCTGGACGGTCCTCGCGGTCCTGGTCGCGACCAACGTCGTGGTGGAAGCGAATCGGCCGATGATTCGCCGGCTGGGCTCCACCGTCCGGCCCTTGAAAGAGAGCGTGCGAAGGGGCTTTCAGGCGTTGGGGGTGTTCCTCGTCATCTGCGTCCTCTGGTCGCTGTGGGTCTCGGATTCGTTCGGGGACTGGGTCTCGCTCTTCTCCGTGCTCCAAAAGGCGGGCCGGAACGACCTCTGGTTGGTGCCGCCAGTTCTCGGCGGCGCTGCGCTTTTTCTCCTCGTCGCTCTGTACTACGAGCGTCGCAAGACCCCGCCCTTTCAGTTTTACCGTCACGCCTTCCAGAGCGGCGCGACGCTCCTGGTCGTGGCTCTGTTGGGCAGACCCGCGGTGTACAACCGATTCCACGCGGATGTCGCGGCGGTCGTCGAGAAGCTCAAGTCCCCGGGCCTGAACAGCCGAGACGCGGCGCGCCGCCAGCGGGACTACTACGAGAAATTGAACGACGTCGGCTGGGACAATCCTGAGCTCGCCAAGGTGTATATGGTCAGGCCTGCCGACTGGGGATCGATCCGATACCGACCCGACCTAGTCAAGTTTAACGAGGGATTGCCGTACCTGGATCTGCTTCCAAACGCACGGGGGCGACACCGAGGCGCCGAGGTCCAATTCAACCGATGGGGCATGCGGGATCGCGACTATCCGCCCGAGCCCGCACCGGGCGTGTACCGCATCGCCCTCGTTGGCGCGTCCCACACCTTCGCCAGCGGGGTCAAGCAGGAGGAGGGCTTCGAATCCCTGCTCGAGGATCGCGTGAATCGCGAGGATCGGCTCGGCCGCTACGAACGCGTGGAGATCCTGAACTTCGCCACCGAGGGCTATTCCCCCCTCGACGTGCTCGCCTCGATGGAACGGAAGGTCCTGCGCTTCAAGCCGCATGCCGTGCTCTACGTGGTTCACCAGCTCGATGCGTACAGCGCCGTCTCGAGACTGTCCAAGCTCCTGAACGACCACGCCCCGATTCCCTACCCCGAGTTGCTCGATTTCGCCCGAGCCGGGGGCATGGGGCCGGGCAGTCAGGAGAAGGCGGCGACGCGCGCGCTCGAGTCGCGGCGCGAGGCCCTTCTTGCCTGGGCGTATCGTCAGCTCGCGGAGCGCTGCCGGTCCCGGGGTATCG
>JANMPW010000722.1:0-1552 GCA_031370065.1 Acidobacteriota bacterium | reverse complement strand
TGCCGCGCCATCTTCGAGGTGGTCAACACGCGGGCTTTCGAAGGGCAGCCGGCCGTGCGGCCAAGACTTGAGCCGGACGAGACGGCAATCCGGCATTCGGGCCATGGCGCGGGGCGCGCGGCGCACAGGGAGGCGCCGGCGCCCTCGCGCCCTCCCGCTGCGGAGCTCAAGCTCCCGCAGGACGTCAAGCTTTCGCTCGCCGTCATTGCCGGGCCCGACGCGGGACGAATGTTTCTCATCGAAAAGCCGCGCACCGTCATCGGCCGGGAGGGCGTGGACCTCGCGCTCGACGACCCCGAGATCTCGAGGCAGCACGCGGCGATCGAAGTCGCCGGCGAGCGCGTCACGGTCGTCGACCTCGGCTCCGCCAACGGGATCCAGGTCGGCGACGAGTCGGTCGCCGAGGCGCCCCTGGAGAACCAGGGGGAGTTTACGGTCGGCGGATCGACGCTGATGCTGATCGTCACGGCGTTGTAGAGTTCCCGGTCCCATGCGCATCGCCGTCGCCATGTCGGGGGGAGTCGACTCCTCGGTCGCCGCACTTCTGCTGAAGGAGGCCGGGCACGAGGTCGTGGGCCTTTCGATGCAGCTCTGGGACCACTCGGCCGAGTCCGGACGCACCGGCCGCTGCTGCACGCTCGACGACCTCTCCGACGCGCGACGCGTGGCCTGGGCGCTCGGGATCCGGCACTACGTGCTCAACCTCGAGGAGGAGTTCCGGCGCGACGTCGTCCGGCCGTTCGTGGCCGCCTATCTCGGCGGCGAAACCCCCATCCCGTGCTCGGCATGCAATGCGAAGGTGAAGTTCGCGACGCTTTGGGATCGCGCGCGCGCGTTCGGCTGCGAGACGATCGCGACGGGGCACTACGTGCGCTCCGAGCCAGGCCCGGCGGGCCGTGCCGTACTGAAAAAGGGGATCGATTCGGGCAAGGACCAGTCCTACTTCCTCTACGACCTGACCCCCGAGCAGCTCGCGGCGGCGCGATTTCCCGTGGGATCGCTGACGAAGGCCGAGGTGCGCGCCCACGCGCGGCGCGCCGGCCTCCCGACGGCCGACAAGCAAGAGAGCCAGGAGATCTGTTTCGTCCCGCCGGGCACGCGGGCGGGCGAGTTTGTCGCGACGCACGCCTCTTCCCTGGGGCTGGGCGCGCCGCCGGGCAACGGCCCTCTCGAGGACTCCGCCGGCGCCCTTCGCGGGACTCATTCGGGGCACTACCGGTTCACGATCGGGCAGCGCCGCGGCATCGGGTTGGCGGCGTCCGAGCGGCTGTACGTCCTCTCGGTGGACGCGGCCGCGAACCGCGTGGTCGTCGGGCCGGGCCGGGAGCTCGAGGCGTCCGAAGCGACGCTGGCGGCCGTGCGCTTTTTCGCCGGAGCCCCGGCCGCGCCGCTGCGCGTGGCCGCGCGCGTGCGGCACCGCGCGGAGGAAGTTTTGGCCACGGTCCACCCGGGCGAGGCCGGCACCGCTCGCGTGGTCTTCGATGCGCCCGTCCGCGCCGTCACGCCGGGCCAGTCCTGCGTCTTCTACGACGGGGACGTCGTGCTGGGAGGG
>JANMPW010000409.1:0-5682 GCA_031370065.1 Acidobacteriota bacterium | reverse complement strand
GTGCCAGGGCGTGCGGTTGTTTCTGTGTCAGGCGATGGACGCGGGCATGGCGCGATCTTCCACGCCGGCACCTCTCAAGTGGCAGCAACCGAGGATCCCGCCGCTGACGGTGAGAACCTCGATATCTCCTGCACGGGCCTTAGTATTGACAGCGCGATCCGTCCACAGGTTGCCATCGGTGGTCGGATCGCCGCAGTCCAGGTGGTGAGCCAGGCGCCCGGCGTTGCCGGAGTGAACCAAGTCCGCGTTCGAGTCCCACCTGGCATTGAACCGGGCCCTGCGGTGCCCGTGCGTCTGACCTATGTTGACCGGCCGAGCAACGAGGTCACGATCGCTGTGCGCTGAGGATCGCGCAGCGGTACATCGGTGCTCGTGAGGACGAGCGAGAATATCCGAGCTATCTCGGCAGCGACATCACGCGAAGAATCCATCGTGTCAGCTCGCTCCGTCCAGCTCAAAGTCCGTTCAATCGAACCGCCGCGATCTCGATGGCGTAGGAACTCGGTCCAGTACAGGTCGCGTTGGACGAGCGACATGGCCATCAGCGCTTTCCAGATCCGTCGGGCTGCCCAGGGATGGTCCGGTCTGATGGCCAGCGACAGCACTGCCTCCAGAGTCCGCCATGACGCTTCATCACCCGCGTGACCGTTCAGCAGATTGACCAAAGAGCATCCGTGGTCTTCGAGAAGGACGACACGGTGCGCCACGGCAGCCCTCGAATAAACGGCTCGAAGTACGAGGCGAGATTTCGAGTGTCGTCCGGCAAGAAGTCGTACAACTCGCGGCCGACGCGACGATCTAGACGTTTTAGCCGCTCAGGGAATTCGACGATGAGTGCCTCTCGCCATCCACGTCGTCGTGGATCGGACTCCTCGACAGCAAAGAGGCGTCCAAGGGGGGCATCGGCTTGAAACGCTGCCCCGATCGTTCGTCGCGTCAAAGGGTTGGGAAGATGCCGATCCAACAGATGTCGAGCGACCAGGTGATCGGAAAACCGCTGGTACGGTAGTCGGATAACAGGATGCCAACCGGTGCCTGTCCACTGGCGATCCTCGAGGAGGACACCGGCAGCTAGCATTTGAGTCACGAGATCTCGTCGCTGCGCGGTGGTCCAGTTGGGAAGACGGGCCGAAAGAATCTGCTGGAGTTCCTCTCTAGTAGCCCACTCTCTCTCCTCCCGCACCATCAGGGCGCACAACCCGTCGGCATCCTTCAGAAGACGCCAGCAGAACTTACCGGGCAGATTCAGGCGATGTTGGATATCTCCACTCGCCGTGTCGACAAACCGTTCGAACACGAACGTCATCGATTTCTGGCCGGAGGCAATTCCGGAGATCCACTTCTTTTGGGTCTCCCGCCTCAGATCCTTGAACGCCTCGCAAATCAACTTCAGCGTTAGCGGGCGCGAGAACTCGTCAGCCAGCAGCGGCACCTCTGGAAGGGGCAGCTCGTAGAAATCGAAGAAGCTCTTTTGGGCGTCAAACTCTTCGCCCTCGAAGCCGGGAATGCGTTACCGACGGTAATTCTTTTAGCTCGTCACCGCTGAACATCAGTTGCTCAAACGGGCTTCGGCAGGTCAGCGCCACAGCCACCCATTGGAACCGAGAGGCAGCGCGGATGAGCGTCTTGCATGCCTGCGACCACCCGTCCCGGTTGCCTTCATTGATTCCGTCCACGATGATGAGCGTACGAGTTCCGCTCTGCCGACCAAGCGCATTGAGCCCGGACAGCAGAGTTGCCAACCGAGTTTGAGTCAGCGCACTGCTTGAAGACGTCCTCGCAGTGTGGCAATCGTGCTCGAAGCCTTCCGGGGTCGCTCTTTAGTTGAGCGTCGGAGGAGGGCGATGAACTCTTCGGTTTCTGCCGTTTCGTTCTGCTCGGGCGCGGTCGAAAGATATCCGAGGCCACGAAAGTCTTTGGCGAAGTTCTGCGTCAGTTCGTCTCGCTCGGTCCTCCACTCACTGGCACCGGAAAGCGCCGCGAGGGCGCGAGAAACCGGTTCAGTGACGAGATTGGGAGCACCGTGGGCGACGTTCGGTGTATACCGTGGCCCTGCACTCCGTACCGATCGCTTCGTTTGCCTGACAATCCGTTGAAGAAGGTCCTCAGCAGCCCCGGGAGCTTTGCTCATCGGCTGGTTAATCGTTTGTGAACAGTCTCACGCGGTAACGACCGTGATTCGACCGCCCTTGCGCGATCGAGGCTTCCGCCGAATCACGATCTCGACGTCCTGGTCGAGCGCCGTCAAAAGGTTCATCAGGCGTTCGACGGAGAACCCCTCCAGCTTGTAGCGACGAAGCGCAGAAACCTTCGGCTGCGTCACTCCCAGCACCTTGGCCGCATCGGCCTGCGAGATCTTGCGCGCTTCAAGCTCCTGATTCAGCGCATACGCGAGGCGCAGCCTGGCCTGCCGCTCGGCAGCATCTGGAAACCCGAGATCCGCGAACACGTTTCCGGTCCCACGGGTGACCGGTTCTTTTCCTTCAGCGCTTTTGCTTGCCATGGTGTTCCTCGTAATCCCTCTCAGCGGTTTTCAGCCGTTCTGCAACGAGATCGACATCCCGTGTGGCCGTCCGGATACCGGATGGAGACTTCTTCTGGAACGCGTGGAGGACGTACACCGCCTTCTCGAACCGAACCGTGTACACCGCCCGATACGCGTTGCCGTCGTGCGACTCGACGACCTCCAGGACGCCAGGACCGAGCCCCTTCCAAGGCTTCGCCGTCGGCGCGGTACCGCCAAACTGCGCGATACCGAGAGCGTTGCCCATGTCCTCCTTGACCGCCGCAGGAAAGCTCAAGAACTCTCGCTTGGATGAGCCCACCCAATGCAACGGTTTCTCGTCGGCAGCCGGAACACGACGCACTTCATGATTATCCCTGTTCTGGGATATTCACGCAAGCGAGTCCTCATCTCTCGAGGAGCGAGTGTCGATCGCTGGGTGGCTTCCACTGGAGGTCGAAGCCGTGCCGCAGGCGCGCGAGCGCGCGGCGCCGAGCCTTAACGAAGGCCTTCCGGCCGCGGACAAGGTCCGCCAGCAGAGCGGACAGAAGTGCACCGACAGACCGGCCTTCTTGGGCCGCAACGACGCGCGCTTCCCGGAGCAGGTCGGCGTCGATTCTCAATATCACTTTGGTCTTTATGCCGCCTGTTGCGCAATTGAGGTGCATTACAATTCCAGGTTCGGATGACGTGCGGCGACGGCGGTCCCACTGACTGACGTCCTACGCGACGCGCAGCGCCCGGTCGAGATCAGCCCAGAGGTCCTCGACACCCTCGATGCCGACACTCAACCGCAAAAGAGAGGGCGGCAGGTGCTCCTGCCCCGGCACGCTGGCGCGGCGCTCGATGGTGGATTCCACCGCGCCGAGGCTGGTGGCATGTTGAATCAGCCGCAGCCGCGCGCAGACGGCGTCGGCGGCCTCGGCGCCCCCGCGGATGTCGAACGAGATGATCGTGCCGAAGCCTTTCAGCTGGCGGCGCGCCGCGTCGTGCGTCGGGTGGCTCGGCAGACCCGGGTAGCGCGTGATCCCCACCTCCGGATGAATTGCCAGGCGCGGCGCCAAGACCATGGCGTTGTGCTGCGCGCGCTCCAGCCTGATTGCCAGCGTTCGCGCGCCCCGGACAGCGAGAAACGTCTCCAGCGTGCCGGGTGTCGCGCCGGCCAATTCGCGCGACTGCCGCAACGCGGCCAGTAGCGCGGGGTCCCGCACAGTGACGACGCCGCCGAGCAGGTCGGAGTGCCCCCCGATGAACTTCGTCACCGACTGCACCGAGACATCGGCGCCGAGTAACAGCGGACGCTGGTTCAACGGGGTGGCGAACGTGTTATCCACGCCCAGGATCGCACCCCGCTTGCGGGGCGCCGCGCAGATCGTTCCCAGCTCCGCCACCGCCAGCATTGGGTTGGAGGGCGACTCCACCCAGATCAGATCGGACTCGGCGCACGCCTGAATCCAGCCTGCCGTGTCGGCCACCGCGATCCGACGTACGCTCCAACGGCCTCGGGTTTGTCCTGCGTTGGCGAGCCCCGCCACGCCCTGGTAGCAGTCATCGGGCAAGGCCACCTTCGCGCCCGCAGGGAGCTGGTCGAAGACCGCCGCGATTCCTGCCATGCCTGACGCGAACGCGACCGACGAGCCTCCCTCGAGGCCTCCGACGATCGCCTCCAGCGCTTCCCAGCCTGGCGTACCGTCGTCACGCGAGTATGCCCGCTGGTCGCCAAGCACGAAGTTCGATGCCGGCCACGGCGGGACATTGAGAGGCGCGCCCGGCCTACGATCACGGCCAGCCGACACTAACCAGGACTCGATCGAACCCGCGCCTGGCGCGTGAGGCCCCCTTGTATCCCTCGGATCCATGGCCCCAGTGTAGCCGCCGCATGTCGGCATGACGACCAGCGATTTGCCGTGAATTTTGAAGGTCTTTGAATCGGTTGTGCTACGGATACCGAGTCGTCAGGACAGTCAGCGGCGGAAACGTTACGACTGGCGAACGCGAGATCGAGCCGACCGAAGCTCGGATCGTCGAGCGCATCTTCCGAGAGTTCAATGCCGGCGTGTCGCCCAAACAAATCGCCAAGAACCTGAATCGAGACGGTATCGCCGGTCCGTTCGGCGGTCCGTGGAGCCCGAGCACGATTTACGGAAACGTCAAGCGCGGGACTGGGATCCTGAACAACGAACTCTACATCGGCCGGCTCGTGTGGAATCGCCTCCGATACGTGAAGAATCCCGACACGGGAAAGCGCGTATCACGCCTGAATCCTCCATCCGAGTGGATGACGCGGGAAGTGCCGGCGTTGCGGATCGTCTCCGACGAGTTGTGGAGAGCAGCAAAGACGCGCCAGGAACAGACGCGCCACGCGATGAAATCTGCTGGGCACATCGGACGGGCACGGCGTCCGCAGTACTTGTTCTCTGGACTGACCAAATGCGGTGTTTGCGGCGCCGGATTCATCATGGCCGGGCGCAACCGACTCGCCTGCTTCGGCGCTCGCGATCAGGGCCGCTGCGACAACCATCTGACGATCCGCCGCGACGCAGTGGAAGCGCGCGTGCTCACAGCGCTTCAAGAAAAGCTGCTGCGGCACGACCTGTTCGAAGAGTTCGGCGAGGAATTCACGCGGGAGATGAACCGGCTTCGCATGGAGCATCGCGCCACCTTGTCAGCGGCGGAACGCGAGATCGACCGAATCGAAGCGCGTCGTAAGAAGCTGATCGAGATGGTGATGGAGGGCGTGTCGCCGTCAGAGGTCAAAGACGAGCTCAACGCCAACGCCGCCAGGCGCGAGGAGCTGAAAACCAAGCTTGCGGCGGCGGATGCGCCGCCGCCTCTCCTCCATCCAGAGATGGCCGACCTGTATCGGCAGAAGGTGACGACGCTGGCTCAGGCCCTCGAACTTCCGGAAACGCGCACAGAGGCCTCTGAGGCGCTTCGCGGCCTCATCGAAGCCATTATCCTGACCCCAGGCGAGGGCGAACTCAGAATCGAGCTGAAGGGGAATCTGGCAGCGATGCTGAGTGCCGCCACAAATGCGAAGAGGTCGCCGGAAACCGGCGACCTCTCGCTGCAAGTTGAAATGGTTGCGGGGGCGGGATTTGAACCCGCGACCTTTGGGTTATGAGCCCAACGAGCTACCGGACTGCTCCACCCCGCGTCACCTGAGGAACCCTGATGCT
>JANMPW010000389.1:0-1676 GCA_031370065.1 Acidobacteriota bacterium | reverse complement strand
CAGCTCGAGAAACTCCGGGGCGAACGCTCCGCGCACGAGGCCGGGCCACTCGACGAGGTCCGAGAGCATATTGGCGAGGTCCGCGTGCGCCTCGATCTGGCCGCCCACCTCGGCGGCAAGCTTGCGCGCCCGTTCGAGAATCAAGACCCGCCGGGCCTCGCCGTCGGGCTCGACGAAGGCCTGGCGCAGCTTCGATAGATAGTCGTCGGGACCGGACACGCGGATCTCGCCCTCGGAGAGGACGCGGTGACCGACGGTGCGGTCCGACGCGGTGACGCCGAAGAGCTCGAGTTGAACGACGCGCCCGCCAAAGAGCGCGACCACGCCGCGCACCGGACGCACGAACGCGCGGTCGCCCGAGCCCCAGCGCATCATCTTGGGGAACGTCAGCCCCGCGACCACGCGTGGGACGATCTCCGCGAGCACCTCTTCGGCCGCGCGGCCCGGGATTGGCTTGCGCGCGGCCACGGTCTTGCCGCGTGGCGAATCCACGACGACGAGATCCGCGACGTCCACCTTCTGGGCCTTCGCAAACCCCTCGGCCGCTTTCGTCGGCTTCCCGTCCGCGTCGTAGGCGTTGGATGCTGGAGGGCCGAGCACCTCCGAGGCCCGGTCCTCCTGGCGCTCGGGCAGCCCGCGTAGCACACTCGCCAGACGCCGGGGCGTCGCGTACGACTCGGACGAGGCCGGCGCCAGGCCTTCCTCCGCGAGCGCGTCGGAAAGCCGGCGGGACAGCTCCAGGCGCGCCGACAAGAGCGCCGGCGCCGGAATCTCCTCCGTGCGGATCTCTAAAAGGAAGTCTTGGACGTTCACGCGGGCGTTCCTCGAAAGCTCTTAAAGGTTCGACCCCTCAAACGGCTGCCGGCTCCGGCTCCGCGAGCGGGAGCCGCTGCCCTTGCCTACCGGCAACATAGGCGCGCGCGCACGCGCAGGCAAGATCGCGGATCCGCCGGACGATGCCCACGCGGTCGGTCGCCGAAACGGCGCCGCGCGCATCGAGGATGTTGAACTGGTGGGAGCAGACGAGCGTCGCCTCGTAGGCGGGAATGACGAGACCGGCCTCGAGGCAGCGCCGGGCCTCCCGCTCGTGCCGGTCGAGCATCAACGTCGCCAGTTCCGCGTCGGCGACCTCGAAGTTGTACTTCGACATCTCGACCTCGTCCCGTTGGCGCACCTGCCCGTAGGAGAGCGTGGAGTTCCACATCACGTCGAACACCGAGTTGGCTTTCGACAGGAACATCGCGATCCGCTCGAGCCCATACGTGATCTCGGCCGTCACCGGGGACAGGTCGATCCCGCCGGCCTGCTGGAAATACGTGAACTGCGTGATCTCCATCCCGTCCATCACGACCTGCCAGCCCACACCCCAGGCGCCGAGCGTCGGCGACTCCCAGTTGTCTTCCTCGAACCGGACGTCGTGCTCCGCGAGCACGACCCCCAGCCGCTCGAGGCTGCGCAGGTACATCTCCTGGACGTTCTCGGGCGAAGGCTTCAAAACCACCTGGAGCTGCAGGTGCTTTCCGAGCCGCATCGGGTTCTCGCCATACCGGCCATCCGCCGGCCGCCGCGAGGGCTGCACGTAGGCGCAACGCCACGGATCCGGCCCCAGCACCCTCAAAAACGTCGCCGGATGCATCGTCCCGGCGCCCACGGGAAGGTCGTAGGGTTGCTCGATC
>JANMPW010000385.1:0-2954 GCA_031370065.1 Acidobacteriota bacterium | reverse complement strand
CGAGCAGGCGGGGAAAGACGGGAACTGGAGACGAGCAGGTGCCTTCTACGACCAGGCGGTCGCGCTTGACCCGAGCTTTGCACAAGCGTGGGCAGGAGTATCGACGATGAGCACGTTGAACTACGACATTACGCCGACGCGCGAACTGGCGGAGAGGGCCCGCGAGGCTGCGGAGAAGGCGGTGTCCCTCGCCCCCGACAGGATGGAGGGATACGCGGCGCGGGGATTCTACGACCAGGACGTTCTGATCGACCACCAAGGAGCGCTCGCGGAGTACACCATGGGCCATCGACTCGCTCCGAGCGATGCGGACATTCTCGCGGCATTGGCAGGAGTAGAGGAGGTCCTCGGACGCCCAGAGGCGGCAATCGATCATTTGCGGCAGGCTGAACATTTCAACCCGCGCCTGGCGGGGCCCAAAGCGGCGCTCGGCTCTTTCTTGCTCAATCAAAGGCGCTACCGCGAGGCTCGCGAGGCCTATGATCGAGCGCTTGTTCTGACGCCGACCGACGCCGGTTTGATCGTGGTGAAGGCAATGACGTTTCTGGGCGAAGGGGATCTTACGGAAGCGAGGGCCGTGATTCGAGCCGCGCAGAAAGAGATCGAGCCCACCTTGCTCGTCCGCCGTTTTGCGCAAGAGTTCGACCTCGGCTGGGTTCTCGACGAGTCGCAGCGAGACTTGCTCCTGCGGTTGACGCCAAGCGCGTTCGACGGCCTCAAGCAGCAGTGGGCCATTTGCCTCGCTCAGGCCTATTTCCTGAAGGGCGATACTTCGAATTCGGATCCACGCCGAACAGGCGAGGACGGGCTTCGAAGAGCAGCTGCGTGCTGCGCCCGAGGGTTCTGACGCGACGGGCCATGCCCTTCTCGGTCTCTCCCTGGCGTATCTCGGTAGAAAAGAGGAGGCGATTCGGGAGGGAGAGCGTGGTGTCGCCCTCATGCCGGCAGCGAAGCAGGAATGGGTTCGTGCATATCTCGTGAGTCTGCTCGCGCGGACCTACACGCTCGTCGGCGAGCAGGAGAAGGCGATCGACATGCTCGAGTCGCTTCTGGGAGCTCGTTACTTCGTCTCGCCCGCCTGGCTCAAAATTGACCCAAACTTCGAAGCGCTCCGCAGCAACCCCCGCTTCCAGAAGCTCATCGCCGCCGCGAACTGATCCCCGGTTAGAATCCCCGCGGCCCGATGACCCTATCCGCCGGAACGAAGCTCGGCCCCTACGAGATCCTTGCGCCGATCGGTGCGGGTGGCATGGGAGAGGTCTATCGCGCGAAGGACCCGCGGCTCGGGCGCGAGGTGGCAATCAAGGTGCTCATTGGAGAAGTCGCGAGCGATCGCGATCGTCTGCGCCGATTCGAGCTCGAGGCGCGCGCCGCATCCGCGCTGAACCATCCGCACATCGTCTCGATTTACGACGTCGGCTCGTCGGGCACGACGTTCTACATGGCGATGGAGCTCGTGGACGGGACGACGCTGCGGGAAAGCCTTGGCGACGAGCCTCTCGCGGTTCGCCGGCTTCTGGACATCGCCGTCCAGATCGCCGACGGGCTTGCGAAGGCGCACGAGGCCGGCATCGTCCACCGGGATCTGAAGCCCGAGAACGTCATGGTGTCGCGAGAGGGCTACGTGAAGATCCTGGACTTAGGCCTGGCCAAGCTCGTCGAGGCGCCCGTGGGCGACGTCTCGGCGATGGCCACCGGAACGCAGCCCGGAATGGTCATGGGGACCATCGGCTACATGTCGCCGGAACAGGCGAGCGGCCGCGTCGTCGACTTTCGCTCGGACCAGTTCTCGCTCGGCTCGATCCTCTACGAGCTCGCGACGGGCCACCGCGCCTTCCGCCGCGAGACGTCCGCGGAGGCGCTGACGGCGATCATCCGCGAAGAGCCGCGGCCGATCGCGCAGGTCAATGCCCGCGTCCCCGCCCCGGTCCGTTGGATCGTCGAGCGGTGCCTGTCCAAGGAGCCCGAGAGGCGTTACGCCTCGACGCGCGATCTGGCTCGCGACCTCGCGATGGTGCGGGACCATCTCTCGGAGATGGGCTCGGGCGAGACGGCCGCGGCAGTGGCCGGTCCCGCCTCGGCCGAGTCCGCCCTTCCGACGTTCCAGCGCCTGAGCTTCCGCCGAGGGACGATCCTCTCCGCGCGCTTTGCGCCCGACGGCCAGACGGTGATCTACGGTGCCTCGTGGGACGGCGAGCCGGTGCGCCTCTTTTCGACGCGCCCCGAGAGCCCGGAGTCGAGCCCGCTCATGCTGCCCAACGCCGAGGTGCTCTCGATCTCGCGCTCCGGCCAGATGGCGGTCTCGCTCGATCGCCGGTGGGCGGGCCGCTTCATCTGGAGCGGCACGCTCGCTCAGGTCCCGCTCGTCGGCGGCGCGCCGCGCGAGCTCGCCGACGACGTGCAGTGGGCGGACTGGGCGCAGGACGGGTCGAGTCTCGCGGTCGTCGTCCGGGAGGCCGGAAAGGCGCGCCTCGAGTACCCGATTGGAAGCGTGCTCTACGAGACGGCCGGCTGGATCAGCCATCCGCGGGTATCCCCGCGAGGAGACGTCGTCGCATTCCTGGACCACCCGGTCCTGGGCGACGACTTCGGCTCGGTCGCGATGGTGGATCGCCAGCGCAAGGTCACGACGCTTTCGAGGGACTGGGTCACGGCGTACGGCCTCGCCTGGCTGGACGACGCCGAGGTCCTGTTCACCGCGACGCGCGTCGGCGTGGCGCGCGCGATCTGGACCGTCTCTCTCGCGGGGCAGGAGCGTCTGCTGGCGCGCACGCCGGGCGAGCTGACGATCCAGGACGCGGGAACCGGTTCCCGCCTTCTCATGACGAGCGACAACGGCAAGGTCGGGATCGTCACCCTCTCGTCCGGATCCGAGAAGGAGCGGGACCTGTCCCATCTGGACTGGTCGCTCGTCCGGGATCTCTCTCAGGACGGCCGGCGGCTGCTCTTCGACG
>JANMPW010000377.1:0-6996 GCA_031370065.1 Acidobacteriota bacterium | reverse complement strand
CGCCATCTCTCAGTGCCCTGAGGTCTCGGTAGGGCCCGAGGGCCACTCCAGTGCTGTCCATTCAACAACAGCAACGGGGATAGCTCAACGAGTTGCCGCGCGGACCAGGGTCGGGGTGACCCGATAGAAGTTCTCTCCCCTACCCTCGCAGCGCCACGATCCAGCCCTTCTGCTCGAGGCGGTGGAGGGCCGGATAGAGCGAGCCCTGGTTGACGGCCAGAACGTCCTCCGAAAGCTGCTGGATGCGCTGCGAGATCCCCCAGCCGTGCATCGCCCCCGGGGAGAGGGTCTTCAGGATCAGGACGTCCAGGGTCCCCTGCAAAAGGTCGCTCCGGGATGGGGTCATCGGCCCTCCTCTAGGCTCTCTACAGGAGCCTGCGGACCTTCCTGTAGATTGTTTAGGGAAGACCCGATCTTTCTTTTCGAGGCATCGGGATAGTCTTCCCGAAAAGAGGGGGCACCGTGAAAAAAGGACTCATCTCCGCCGTTTTCGTCGCCATCGCCCTGGGCGCGGCGCTCGCGCCTGCCGCCGAGCCAGCCCCAAAACCCAAGGTCGCTATCCGCGCGGCCCGACTGCTCGACGTCAAGTCGGGCCGCTACGTGGACCACCCGGTCATCGTGGTCGCGGGGGACCGGATCGAAAGCATCGGCACCGCCGTGCCGGCCGGCGCGACCGTGATCGACCTCGGAGATCGCGTCCTGATGCCCGGCCTCATCGACGCGCACACGCACATCCTCCTCCAGGGCGACGCCACGTCGGCCGAGTACGACGAGCAGATCCTCAGGGAGTACCCGGCCCATCGGGTCGTGCGCGCCGTGCGCGCCATGCAGATCGGCCTCGGCCACGGATTCACCACGATGCGCGACCTGGAGACCGAGGGCGCGGGCTACGACGACGTCGCGATCCGGGACGCCGTCAACGAAGGGGTCGTCCCCGGACCGCGTCTGAAAGTCGTGGGGCCCGCCCTCTCGACGACGGGCTCCTATCCCGTCACGCACTTCCGTCCCGACTGGAAGTTCCCGACGGGGGTCATGGTCTGCGACGGCGCCGACGGCTGCCGCAAGGCCGTGCGGGAACAGCTTTCGTACGGGACGGACTGGGTGAAGATCTACGCGAACACGGGAGGGCTCCGGCTCACCGCGGACGGATACGTGGACTCGCCTCCCAACTGGACGAAGGAGGAGATCGAGGCGGTCGTGTCCGAGGCGCACGCGCATGGCGTAAAGGTCGCCGCGCACGCCCGTTCGGACAGCGGCCTGCGCATCGCCGTCGCCGCCGGGGTCGACTCGATCGAGCACGGCGACTCGATCCGCCCGGAGATGGCGGCCGAGATGGCGAAGAAAGGGATCGCCTTCTGCCCCACCCTGACCGTCATGCACTACGTGTCCGGCCCGCGCGCCGCCGCCGGCTGCGCGATCTGCAGCGAGTCGGAAAAAATCCAGGCTCGCTCCTTCCAGAATTGCCGCAAGGCGGGCGTGAAGATCGTCTTCGGCACCGACGCCGGCGGCTTCCCCTGGACCGAGATCAACCAGGCCAAGGAGTTCGACTACGAGGTGGCCCTCGGGATGTCGCCGATCGAGGCGATCCGGACGGCCACCGTCAACGCCGCGGAGCTGCTCGGGATGAGCGGCCAGATCGGCTCGATCGAGAAGGGCGCGTACGCGGACCTCGTCGCCGTCGTGGGCGATCCGCTTCAGGATGTCTCTGTCCTATCAAAGATTGACTTCGTCATGAAAGGCGGAGAAGTCGTGAAGACCTCCGCGAGGTGAACGCCTCCCTCACCCTGCCCTCTCCCCCCGATGGGAGGACGCGTCTCCTCGAGAGGCTCCCTCTCCCGGCGGGAGAGGGATGGGGTGAGGGGCGTTCCCCTCTCGTATCGGAGGCACCATGCTGCGCGTGGGGCTGACCGGAGGACTCGCGTCGGGAAAATCCACGGTGGCGCGGCTGCTCGCCGAGCGCGGGGCCGCGGTTTTCGACGCGGACGCCCTGGTGCGCGCGCTCTACCAGCCCGGGGGCGCGGCGGTCCACGCGGCGCGGGACCTCTTCGGCGACGCGGCCCTCGACGGAACGGGCGCGGTCGACCGGGCCCGGGTCGCCGAGATCGTCTTCCACGATCCGGCCAAGCGCCTCGCCCTGGAAAAACGCATCCATCCCATCGTTCGGGAAGAGCGCGAGCGGAGCTTCGCGCAGGCCGCGTGGGCCGGCGCCCGGGTCGCCATCTGCGAGGCTTCGCTGCTCTTCGAGGCGGCCACGGAATCGGAGTACGACCGCGTGCTGCTCGTCGTGGCGCCGCAGGAGGAGCGCATTCGGCGCTGGGTCGAGAAGGGCGGCAGCGAGGAAGACGCTTTGCGCCGCATCGCCGCTCAGATTTCGCCCGAGGAGGCGGCCAAGCGGGCCCACGAGATCATCGTCAACAACGGCTCGCCCGAGGACCTGAGACGCCAGGCGGACGAGGTCTGGGGGCGCTGCCTCGCGCTGGCCGGAAACTAGCCGCCGCCGTTTCTCGTAGACTTCCAGCATGCCCGCCAAAACGCTCAAACGCCCCGCTCTCCTTTCCATCAGGAACGGCGACGTGCTGCTGCTCGTCGGCACGATGAAGGGCCTCTTCCTGCTCCGCGCCACGCCGCAGCGCCGCCATTTCGACGCATCGGGGCCGTTTTTCCCGGGCTCGTCCGTCTACGGCGCGGCCCTCGACACGCGGGCAGGGCGCCGCCGCATCTGGGCCGCCCCGTCGAGCATGCACTGGGGCGCGGAGCTCGCATGGACGGATGACTTCGGAAAGACCTGGACGCGCCCCGCAACGCCCTTCGTGCGCTTTCCGGAAGAGTCCGGTGCCGCTTTGAAGAACATCTGGCAGATCGCTCCAGGCCGCGCCGACCAACCCGACACGCTCTACTGCGGCGTCGAGCCGTCGGCGCTCTTCGAGTCGCGCGACGCGGGAAAGACCTGGAGCTTGAACTCGGGCCTCTGGAACCATCCGCACCGCGCGCGGTGGATGCCGGGAGGCGGGGGCCTCTGCCTCCACACGGTCCTCGTGGACCCCTCGATTCCGGGACGCCTCACCGTGGCGAGTTCGACGGGAGGCGTCTATCGATCGGACGACGGGGGAAAGTCGTGGCACGTCAAGAACCGGGGCGTGCGCGCCGAGTTCTTCCCCGACAAGCACCCGGAGTTCGGCCAGTGCGTCCACAAGATCGCCCACCACACAGCACGGCCCGGGCGACTGTACCTCCAGAATCACTGGGGGCTCTACCGGTCCGATGACGGCGGCGACTCCTGGAAGGACGTCGCCAACGGGGTCCCGTCGGACTTCGGCTTCTGCTTGGGGCTGCATCCGCGCGATCCCGACACCGCCTTCATCGTGCCGCTGCACTCCGACGGCTTCCGCTGCACGCCCGACGGAAAGCTACGCGTCTATCGCACGCGCGACGCGGGCGCGTCCTGGCAGGCGATGACGCGCGGGCTGCCCCAGAAGGACGCGTTCGAGACGGTCGTCCGCGACGCCATGGCGGTCGACCGGCTCGAGCCCGCCGGGATCTACTTCGGTACGCGCAGCGGAAAGCTCTACGGTTCGCGCGACGAAGGCCGCACGTGGGAGTTGCTGCGCGAGGGGCTGCCGCCGATCGTGTGCGTCAAGGCGGGCGTCGCCGACAACGTCCCCGCGCGCCGGGCGGCCGGCGCAAGGATGAAACGGGCGCGGGAGGCCGCCTGATGGCGGTGCGCTTTCTCATCCCCGGTCCGTTGCAGCCTTTCTCGGGCGGCCGCTCCGAAATCGCGATCGAGACCTCGCCATCGACCGTCGCGGAGGCCCTCGCGGCCCTCGCTAGGATCCACCCGGGGCTGCGCGACCGCATCGTCACCGAACGGGGCGAGGTCCGGCCGCACGTCAACGTCTTCGTCGCGCAGATCAACATCCGCGACGCGCGGGGCCTCGAAACGCGCGTGCCCGAGGGCTGCGAGATCGCGATCCTGCCGGCCGTCAGCGGGGGCTGATGCGGTTGAAGGCGCCGACGCCCCCCGCGTGGACGGCGGCCGTGTTCGCGGACTTCGACGCGTTCCTGCTCGATCATGCGGCAAACGAGCGAAAGGCCTCGTCCTCGGCGATGGCGCTGGTCGCGCACTACCCCGACCGGTCTGAGTTGGTGGAACGGTGCATCGCGCTTGCGATCGAGGAGCTGCAGCACTTCGGACAAGTGCACGCGTGGATCGCCCAACGGAGGCTCGTTCTCGGCCCGGACACACGCAGCGCCTACCTCCAACGCCTCCGGAAAGAATTCCGCGAGGGCAGCGACACCTACTTCCTCGACCGCCTCCTGACCGCCGGCATCGTCGAGGCGCGGGGCTGCGAGCGCTTCGGCCTGGTTGCGGCGGCCCTGCCCACCGGATCACTCAAGGAGTTCTACCGCGACCTCGCCCGCTCCGAGGCGCGGCACCAGGAGCTCTACATCGACCTCGCCCGCGCCTACTTCGCCGAGGACGCCGTCGAGGCGCGGATGGAGGAGTTGCTCGAGGTGGAGGCGAGGGTGATGGTAGAGCTGCCGATTCGCGCGTCTCTCTATTGAGTGGGTGGGGGCGGCGCTCTACTGAGGAGCGATGAGTCTCTGCCGGTTCCGTAGGGGCGGCCTTGGGCCGCCCGGGCCCTTCCCCTACGGCCATGCGCGCAAACTTTTATAGTCTGCGCCCGTGATCATCAGCAAGCCCGTCTCCCAATATCTCTCCCGCCACGCCGAGCCCGAGGCCGCGGCGGCCGGAGGAATCCAGGGCTCCTTCGGCCATGTCCTGGTGATCCCGGCCTACGGAGAGGGGCAGAGCCTCTTCGACACGCTCGGCTCCGCTCCAAAGGGACCGCGGGGAGATACGCTGATCGTCGTCGTCTTCAACGCGCGCGCCGACTCTCCCGAGCGCGTTCACGAGGCCAACCGGACCTCGCGCGCGCGCCTCCACGAGGCCGCGAAATCCTCGCGCGAGATCGGCGGCGGCCCTCCCGTCTCGGCACTCGCCTATCCCTACGGCACCGTCGCCGTGATCGACCGGGCGCTGCCGCGGCACTTTCTGCCCGAGGGCCAGGGCGTGGGCCTCGCTCGCAAGATCGGCAACGACCTCGCCCTCGCGCTGCACGCCGCGGGACGGATCGCGTCGCCGTGGATCCACAACACCGACGCCGACACGCTCCTTGCCAACGACTACTTCGACCAGACCGAGCCGATCGCCGCCGACGGCAACGCCGCCGCGCTGTACTTCTTCGAGCACCGCTTCAGCGACGACGAGGGGCTCGCCCTCGCGGCGCGGCTCTACGAGATCTCGCTGCGTTACTACACGCTCGGCCTCGCGTGGGCGCGCTCGCCATACGCCTACGAGGCGATGGGCAGCTGCATCGCCATCCGGCCCGAGGCGTATGCCGCGGTTCGCGGCTACCCGCGCAAGAACGCGGCCGAGGACTTCTACGTCCTCGACAAGCTCGCAAAGGTGGGGTCGATCGTGCGCCTGGCGGGAACGCCGCTGCTGCTCGAGGGCCGCCTCTCGGACCGCGTCCCGTTCGGAACGGGCAAGGCGCTTTCGGACCTCGTCTCGAAGAAAAAGGCACTCTCCGGCTTCCAGCTCTACCACCCCGCGGTCTTCGGACACCTCGCCGCATGGCTGCGTCTGCTCGACGCGGTCGCCGGCGCGGGCGGCAGGATGGAGGCCGCGTTCGAAGAGCTTCCGCGCGGCAGTCCCTTTTTCAAGACCGAGCTGCTCCTCGCGTCGCTCGAGAAGATGGGAGCGTTTCCAGCGATGCGCGAGGCGATCGCGCGTTCGGCAGACGCCGCAACCATCCGGCGCCACTTCCACACGTGGTTCGACGCTTTTCGCACGCTCAAGCTCATCCACGCGCTTCGGGATGGCGGGCTGCCGTCGATTCCATGGCGTCAGGCCGTCGCGGAAGCGCCCTTCGCCGGATTGTCGGCGTCGACCTCCGACGAGCCGGAGCCCCTGCGCCGTGCGCTTGCCGGCGAAGAGCGCGGGCTGGCAGCCACACCGGCGGGAGTCCCTGCCTTCGCTTCCCCGCCCGTCAGTTGACCGAGCAGGAGCCCGGGCCGCGAGGATCTCCGCAGGATCCGCAGCCCCCGGCCGGCTCCGAAGCCCGGGCGCTCGACGTGCCGGAGCCCACCGCAAACACCGAGAGGAGCTTCTGCAGCTTCAGGCTCTGACAGGCAGGGCATCGCGGCTTCCCGTGGCCCAGGACGAACTCCTCGAAGCGCTTCTCGCACTCGCGGCACTGGTACTCGAAGAGTGGCATGAAGCAATTCTACAGCCTCCTGCTTGCTGCTTGCTGCTTGCTGCTTGCTCCCCTAGAACGGATACCCGATCGACAGCAACACGCGCCCGGTCTCTTTGGTCTCACCCGCGCCCAAAGTGCACGGGTGTTCGACGCTGCAAGGTCCATCGTTCAATGTGCCCTCCGTGGTCGTGACTGCGGAGGTGATCGTCCGGAGTTGAACCGGCCGTCCGTACTCGAGTCGCAGCGGGCCGATCGGCGTCACGTAGTGGAGCCCGGCGCCCACCGACTGCCGCAGGCCCTGCCGCGGCCCCGGCGGTCCCTCGAGGGCGAGGCGGATCTGCCCGGGGGTCGTCCACACCTGCGCAAGATCGTAGAAGACGGATACGCCGAGGTTGCCGAAGATCGGGAGGCGATACTCCAGGCCCATGGCCAGAAAGCCATTGCCGCCGATGATCCGGGGACCGGGGCTGCAGTTGTATAGCGCCGGATCCGCGCCCGAGAAAACGTACTTCGAGGAGTCGCAGGAGCCAACGGTCGTCTGCGAGGCAGGCTTGAGCGTCGCCTGCGTGTTGTCGTCCACGGTCTCCGTCGGGATGCCCTCCAGGTCGGTATCGAATCCGCGCGCCGTCGAGGATCCTCCGGCAAAGAACTTCTCGGCGATCGGCACCGTTCCCTCAGCGGCAGCATCGGCCGGAAAGAGCCCGCCGGTGCGAACGGAGGCGGCGAGGACGCCACC
>JANMPW010000366.1:0-3484 GCA_031370065.1 Acidobacteriota bacterium | reverse complement strand
AGCTCGAGACTTCGATGAGCTCGGGGCTGACGTGGACGCGGCTACCACCGCCGGCTTTCTCCCAGCGCACCGTGGCTGTCAGGAGGTAACCGACTTCGAGTTCCTCGGCGATCTGCTTTGGCGTCTTCGTCGTCTTCTTGTAGGGCGTCGAGCTGCCGCGGGCGATGACGAAGAGGCCCGGCAATGACGTCAGCTTGCCTCGAATCTCATCCGTGATGCCGTCAGCGAAGTAGTCGTCCTCGGGGGCTCCCAGGTTTTCGAAGGGCAGCACCGCGACACGCTTGACGCCGCTGGCCCCACCACCCTTGTGGGGCCGACGCAGGAGAAAGACACCGCTTGCGGCCAGGACGACGACGGCCGCAACCGCGATGAAAACCTTGCTCTTGCTGGCTGGTGCCGCGGTGGCGTATGAACCGCTTGCGCCGCTCGCCGCACTCGACGACGACTGCTCCGAGAGGTTGAACGCGACGTCCTTCGCCGTCTGGAACCGGTTCTCCCGGTCCTTCTCCAGGCAGTGCTTGACGATGTGGTCCAGAGCCGGCGAGATGTTCCGCCCCGACTGCGTCAGCTCCGGCGGCTCGTCTCTCATGATCGCCGCCATCGTGTCGCTGGCCGTGTCCTTCTTGAACGCCTTCTTGCCCGACAGCATCTCGTACAGGATCGTCCCGAAGGAGAAGATGTCCGAGCGGTGATCCACAGGCAGCCCCCGCACCTGCTCGGGCGACATGTAGCCCATCGTCCCCATCACCGTCCCGGCCTCCGTGTGGCCCGAGCCCGTCGGCGCGCTCGTCTGCTCCTGCGCGGCGACCGCCTCGACCTTCTTCGCCAGACCGAAGTCCAGAATCTTCACGTGCCCGTCCTTCGACACGAACAGGTTCTCGGGCTTCAGATCGCGGTGCACGATTCCCTTTTCGTGAGCGGCCGAGAGACCCTTGGCAACCTGGAGCGCGTAGTCCACCGCCTGCTTCTGCGGGATCGGCCCGGTGTCGAGCTTGCCGCGCAGCGTCTCGCCTTCCAGAAGCTCCATGACGGCGTAGGCCGTGCCGTCGTGCGTCCCGAAATCGTGAATCGCGAGGATGTTCGGATGCGACAGCGCCGCGACCGCCAGGGCCTCGCGCTCGAACCGCGCCAGCGCATCGACATCAGCAGCGAGGGACTGTGGCAACACCTTGATCGCCACGTCGCGCTTCAATTTCGAGTCCCGCGCCCGGTACACCTCGCCCATCCCACCCGCCCCGAGGGGCGCGAGAATCTCGTAGGAACCGAGGCGTGTTCCGGCGGAAAGCGTCATTCGACTTGCGGGGACTCTACACCGGCGCGGCGGGTCGAACTGGCAGGGAGAATTGGCTCCTCAGAGAGGATTTGAACCTCTAACCCCCCGGTTAACAGCCGGGTGCTCTACCGTTGAGCTACTGAGGAAAAGAGCGGACCGGAAAGGGTAACGGACGCGGGGCGGGGTGTCAACCGGGGGCCGGAGCCCCCTCACCCTAACCCTCTCCCGCCCGGAGAGGGAGTTTCCGGGAGAGGGAGCCACCGGGAGCGAGCCGCAATCTACTTTTTTGTGGCGAACAGGACGAGGTACTTGCCGTAGCCCTCGGTCTCCAGGCGCTCGACGGGGATGAAGCGCATGGCGGCCGAGTTCATGCAGTAGCGCAGGCCCGTCGGGGGCGGGCCGTCGGTAAAGACGTGGCCGAGGTGGGAGTCGGCGTGGGCCGAGCGGACCTCGCTGCCGAAGAAGATGTTGCCCGACTTCTGCTTGATGTTGGCCGCCTCGAGCGGCTTCCAGAAGCTCGGCCAACCGGTGCCCGAGTCGAACTTCTCGAACGAGGAATAGAGCGGCTCGCCCGAGACGACGTCGACATAGATCCCGGCTTTGGTGTTGTGGTCGTATTCGTTGCGGAACGGCGGCTCGGTGCCCTCTTGCTGGGTGACGCGGTACTGCATCGGGTCGAGCCGGCGCTTTAGCTCCGCGTCCGAGGGCTTGACGAAGGTCGCCGGGTTCCAGCCCTTCGGAGCGGCCGGAGTCGGGGCGCCCGGCACGAGGGCGAAGGCGAGCCCGACGAGAGCGATCGTGATCATGGCTTGCCCTTCGCTTCCACCGGTCTCACCCCCCAGATCTGTTCGAGCAACGCGTCGCGGCCGCATCCCTTGCGATAGAGCCCGTAACGAAACGGATTCTTCTTCGAGTAATCCTGGTGGTACTCCTCGGCCGGATAGAAAACCGACGCCGGAACAATCTGGGTCACGACCTTCGCCTTCAGCTTCTGCGCGACCCGCTTCTTCGACTCTTCCGCGATGCGCCCCTGCGCGTCATCGTGGAAAAAGATCGCGCTGCGGTACTGCTCGCCGCGATCACAGAACTGGCCTTTCTCGGTCAGCGGATCGATGTTCTCCCAGAAGACTTCGACGAGCTTTTCGTACGTGACCTTCGACGGATCGAACACCACCTCGACCGACTCGGCGTGGCCCGTGCCGCCGGAGCTCACCTGTTCGTATGTCGGGTTCTTGACCGAACCTCCCGTGTAACCCGAGGTCACCGACACGACACCCGGCAGCTTCTCGAATTCCGCCTCCATGCACCAGAAGCAGCCGCCGGCAAAGGTCGCCTTTGCGGGCGCGGGCTTCGGCGGCGCCTGGGCCGCGAGCCGCGCCGTCGCGCAAACAAGCAGGACCGCGACGCCGATTGCACGATGGAATCTCATGGATCACCTCGGACCGGATCAACATCCGGGAATGCCAGCCATTCCCGCCTGAACAATCCTTAATGTCTACGGGGCCGGGGCGCCCGTTGGATTCCACTGTGCCCAAGTGACTTTCCACTTTCCGTTTTCGGCGACGAGGCGAAAATCGAAGTCGTACGTGGCCGACGACGGGAAGAGGCCTTCGAGTCCGCCGATCTTCCGAGGCTGGCCAGACATCTCGGCCGAGAGCCGCACGCGGGCCGCGCCCTCTCCGCGCTCGATCTGGACGTCGCGGATCGAGACATCGAGGATCTCGTACGCTGCGAAGTAGCGGCCGACGTTTGTCTTCGCGTCCGCGAGACTGGATCCATCCGCAGCCTCGAAGTTCGCGGCGACACGATCGAAGAGCGCCTTGACGTCGCGCGCGTTGGCCGCCTTCACGATGGCGTCGAGGGAATCGCGAACCGGGTCGCCCGAGCGGGCGCAGGACGTGGCAGCGCCGAGCGCGAGGAGGACTGCCAGCAAGCCGGCCGCTCGTGTCTGTCGCATCTGCCTCATTCTGCCCCGCTTCGCGATCGAGCCCGGGCAAAACCTCGACAAACGCAATCCGTCCGCCCCCGAGGGCCCGTAAATCCAACGGTACCGGCGCAACCCGGACGCCGGATCCGCCGCTCGAAGCCACACGGGACGATTTAGGAAAGAGAGAGGTTTTCATGAAGAAGAGACTCCTGGTGCTCCTCGGCGCGACGGCGCTCGCGGGATCGGCGCTGCTCGCGACCGGCAACGTCATGGTGGGCGGTGCG
>JANMPW010000301.1:0-3441 GCA_031370065.1 Acidobacteriota bacterium | reverse complement strand
CGATCGGCCCATGGGCAGGAACGGTCGTCCTCGAGCGGGCCGGCGCGCGCATCCTCTGGAGCGCGACGTTCCTGCTCGGCGCGCTTGCGGCGGCAATGTTCCTCCGCCTGCCGCACGCCCGGCACCACGGCGCGTCGCCGGTTTCAGCGTCGCGGTCCAGTGGTTAGCTCAGCGGCCCGCCGGCTTAGAGCCGTCGGGGGCGGGCGGGTTCGTACGCATGTGGATCTCGGTGCCGCCCTTTTCGAAACGGACGTCGTCCATGAGCTGGTTGATGAGGTAGATCCCTCGGCCCCCGGTCGAGAAGAGGTTCTGCCCCAGCGTCGGGCTCGGGATCGAAGCCGGGTCGAAGCCCGGGCCGGGGTCCCGCACGACGATCAGCATCCCGCGCGCCTGGTCGCAGGCGACGCAGCACTGCACTTGCTTGGACGGGTCGTGGCCGCTGCCGTGCTCGATGGCATTGGCGAGCGCCTCGCGCAGCGCGAGCTCGATCTCGAACTCGCGCCCGCCGGCGCAGCCCATCTCGTTAACGATCGCCATCACCTTCCCGACGACGGGCGAGATCGCGTTGACGTCGCCGGGAAGCGTCAGGTCGACCTTTACGAGCAGGTCGCTGCTCTCGAACTCGCATCGGGGCATCGGTTGGCTCGACATGTCCGGGCTCCTCGTCGGAATGGGCGCCATTCTATTCCGGCCGGATTCCGGCGACGAGCGCCTCGAACCGGGCGTCCGGGCGCAGGAGCTCGAAGACGGGGCTCGACCGCGTCAATCCCCAGAAGAACGCGTTGCGCTCCTCGAGGGCCATCCCGAGCGACGCCAGCGCGGATTCCGTGTCGCCGAGCTGCACGTGGACCAGGGCAACGTGGAGGGGGGGAACGTACTCTCGGCGTGACAGCCTCTCGAGCTCCGCGAGCAGTTCTTGCGCCTCGGCGCGCCGGCCGGCCGACGCCAGGCTGCCGCCGTAGAGCGCCAGCGCCCACGGCATCTCCCGGCTGGTCAGCACGACCAGTTTCTCGAAAACCGCGGTGGCCTCCTCATGCCTGCCGTCCGCCTGGCAAGCCATGCCGAGGGCGAACAGCCCGTAGACCCCGGCGGGATCGACGTGCACGGCCTTTCGTAACCCGGCGACCGCCTCCCCATAGCGTCCCGCGAAGTAGTGCGGCCAGGCTGCGTTGACGTGCACGTTGGCGGAGAGGGGCTCGAGATCGACGCCGCGTCTCCCGAGCTCGAGCGCCTCGTCGGTGCGCAGGACCGGCGATAGCTGGCAGGCCAGCCACGAGTAGCCAGCGGCGGAGCGCGGCGCAAGCTCGATCGAACGCCGAAGGTGGCGCTCCTCGCGCTCCATGTCCCAGCCGTAGTAGTGATCGTAGATGCCGAGGGCGAGGTGGACCTCCGCGGAGTCTGGCTCGAGCTCCTGCGCTTTGCGCGCCGCCGCGCGGGCCTTCGCGCTTGCCTCGAGCGTGGAGATGCCGCCGTAGAAACCGAAGGTGCCGTATGAGTCGGCCACGCCCGTGTATGCCGCCGCAAACTGCGGATCGCGGGCGATGGCTGCCTCGAACTCGGCGATGGCTTTCTTCGAGGCGCGCTGGTTGAAGAAGTAGCGGCCTTTCAAATACAGGTTGTACGCCTCGATGTCGCGCGTTCCCGGCGAGACGAGCGATTCCTCCTGAGCGGGCAGGAGGCGGACCTTGAGCGCCGCGGCGATCGCGAGCGAAATCTCGTCCTGCACCGCGAAGACGTCCTGCATCTGGCGGTCGTAGCGCTCGGACCACAGGTGATAGCCGTTCGAGACGTCGATCAGCTGCGCCGTGATCCGCAGCCGCTGGCCTGCCTGGCGGACGCTGCCCTCGAGCACCGTTCGCACGCCGAGGTCGCGTCCGATCTGCCGGATGTCGGTGTCTTTCCCCTTGAAGGCAAAGGCCGACGTGCGCGCCGCCACGCGCAGCGCGTCGATCCCCGCCAGGGCATTGATGATCTCTTCGGTCATTCCGTCGCTGAAGTACTCGGCGTCGGCGCCGGCGCTCATGTTCCGGAATGGCAGCACGGCGATCGAGGCCTCGTGCGCCGGCCCGGGCCCGGCGCTCGCGCCGGAAACGGCCGCCTTCGGCGACGATGACTCCCGCTCACCCACCTGCAGGGCGAAGGCGAAGTCACGCGCCGACTGGAAGCGGTCGTCCGGGCTCTTCTCCAGGCTGTGCGTGACGATGTCGGAAAGCTCGGCGGGAACGCTGCGCCCTGCCGGCAGCGGCGGATCGTCCTGCAACACGGCCATCATCGTCTCGACGGGGTTGCCGCGCTGGAAGGCCCGCTGGCCGGTCAGCATCTCGTAGAGGATCGCGCCGAGCGCGAAGAGATCAGAGCGCTGGTCCACGGGCTTTCCCCGGATCTGCTCGGGAGACATGTAACCCGGCGTGCCGACGACCGTACCCGACGCGGTCAGGGACGCCTGGGGTCCCGACCCGCTCGACGCCGTCTCGCCTGCCGGGCGCGCGAGGCCAAAGTCGAGGATCTTCACGAGCCCATCGTGCGTCAGGAAGACGTTGTCGGGCTTCAGATCCCGATGCACGATCCCGCGATCGTGCGCGGCAGCGAGGCCGCGTGCGATCTGCTGCGCGTAGTCGAGCGCCTTGCGCGGTGGAATCGCCGAGGCGTCGAGGCGCTCGCGCAGCGACTCGCCCTCGCGCAGCTCCATCACGCAGTACGCGACACCGCCTTCGCGTCCGAAGTCGTGGATCGCGAGAATGTTCGGGTGAGAGAGGGCGGCCACGGCCTGGGCCTCGCGCTCGAAGCGCGCCAGCGCCTCGGCGCTGCCGGCAGTGAGCTCGGGCAGGACCTTGACGGCCACCTCGCGCCCGAGCCGCGCATCCCGCGCCCGGTACACCTCTCCCATCCCGCCCGCGCCCAGAGGCGACAGGATCTCGTAGGGGCCTAGACGTGAGCCGGCCGCGAGCGTCATGTCATTCCAACCTAGGCCGATAGCGCGAGATGCCCTGCCGCGACGGCCAGCCGGCGGTCCAGCGTCCAGAGAGAGACGCGGCCGAGCGCGGCGGAGACCAGCAGGTGGACGTCGACCCAGCCGACACCCTTGCCTGCAAGCTCGTGGCGATCGACGAACTCGAGGGCCTCGTCGTGGCTCGCGAGCTCCGCGCGCGGCATCTCTCTGAGCAGTCCGAGGATTTCGGCTCGTCTCTTCAGCCGGCCGAGCGCGAGCTCGCCAAGGACGAACGGGTGAACCAGAACGAGTCCGTCGTCGAGAAGGGCTTCGAGGCGCGCGCTGCCGCGCCGGAAGTGATCCACCCAGACCGACGAGTCGACGAGGATCAACGGGGCGCGCTCCTGGCGGGTCGCCTGCGCCGCGTCGGCCGCAGACCATTCTCCGCGCCTCCGAGAGCAGCGAGCCGGCGAGCGCTCTCACGGGCGATCAGGGCCTCGAGGCCGGCGTGC
>JANMPW010000295.1:0-2554 GCA_031370065.1 Acidobacteriota bacterium | reverse complement strand
GGTGTGGCGGCCGGCTTCTCCTCGCCGAAGATCTCGCTCTCGGCGTAGAGCGCGAGGCGCGGGGCGCGCAGGCGGAATCCCGCGGAGATCTCGGCCGGGTTCCGGCTGCGCGAGCCGCGCCTGGCGGTCTACGCCGAGGAGGAGATCTTCGGCGAGGAGCGCCGCTCGGCCGCCGCGCGCCGCAAGCCGAGCGAGGCGTTCCTGTCCGACCTGCGGGACCTGAAGCTCGGCGACGCGGTCGTGCACGCGGACTACGGCATCGGCCGCTTCAAGGGGTTGAAGCGCGTCCCGGTCGAGGGGCAAGAGCGCGAGTTCATGGAGATCGAGTACGCCGAGGCGCGCACGCTGCTCTTGCCGGTCGAGCGCCTGGACCTCGTGCAGAAGTACTCGGGCGTCGAAGGGGTCGAGCCCGCGCTCGACAAGCTGGGCGGCGCCGGGTGGGCCAGGCGCATGGCCTCGGTCCGCAAGGCGATGCGCGACATGACCGACCAGCTCCTGAAGCTCTACGCGCGGCGCAGCCTCGCCGAGGGGTTCGCGTTCTCCAGGGACTCGCCCTGGCAGAAGGAGTTCGAGGACGCCTTCGAGTATGTCGAGACGCCGGACCAGGCGCAGGCGATTGCCGACGTCAAGCGCGACATGCAGTCGGCCAAACCGATGGACCGGCTTCTCTGCGGCGACGTGGGGTACGGCAAGACCGAGGTCGCCATGCGCGCGGCCTTCAAGGCAGTTCTCGACGGAAAGCAGGTGGCCATGATGGCCCCGACGACGATCCTCGCCGACCAGCACTTCCGCACGTTCCGGCGGCGGTTCGCGGCTTTCCCGGTCTCGATCGAGTTGCTCTCGCGCTTCCGCTCGCGAGCCGAGCAGAAGGACGTCGTCGCGCGCGTCGCCGACGGGACCGTCGACATCCTGATCGCCACGCACCGGATGCTCGGTAAGGATCTCGCGTTCCGGGACCTGGGCCTTCTGATCGTGGACGAGGAGCAGCGGTTCGGTGTCGCGCAGAAGGAGCGGCTCAAGGAGTGGAAGGCCTCGATCGACGTCCTCTCGATGTCGGCCACCCCGATTCCGCGCTCGCTGCACCTGTCGCTCTCGGGCCTGCGCGACCTCTCGATCATCGAGACGCCGCCGCGCGACCGGCTGGCGATCGAGACGCAGGTGGCCCCGTCGCGACCCGAGATCATCCGCGAGGCCATCGAGGCGGAGATCGGGCGGGGCGGCCAGGTCTTCTTCGTGCACAACCGCATCGAGTCGATCGGCAGGATCAAGCAGATGCTCGAGGAGCTGTTGCCCGCCGTGCGTGTGACGGTCGCGCACGGCCAGATGCCCGAGGCCGAGCTCGAGAAGGCGATGCTGCGCTTCTTCTCCCGCGAGGCCGACGTGCTGCTGGCGACAGCCATCGTCGAGAACGGCCTCGACATCCCGTCGGCCAACACGATCCTCATCGATCGCGCCGATACGTTCGGCCTCGCGCAGCTCTACCAGCTGCGCGGGCGCGTGGGCCGCAGCGACAAGCCGGCCTACGCGTACCTGCTCGTCGAGGAGAACGCGGCGCTTTCGGACATCGCGCGGCAGAGGCTCGCCTCGATCCGCGAGTTCTGCGACCTGGGCGCCGGGTTCCGGATAGCGGCCAGGGACCTCGAGATCCGCGGCTCGGGCAACATGCTCGGGGGAGAGCAGTCCGGCCACATCGCCGCCGTGGGTTTCGAGACGTACCTGTCGCTCCTCGAGGAGGCCATCCGGGAGATCCGGGGCGAGGAGGCCACACCAGAGCGCTCGGTCACGCTTTCGCTCGGGCTCGACCTGGCGATCCCGCACGACTACGTCGAGGACGAGAACTGGCGGATGATGATCTACAAGAAGGTCGCGCGCGCCGGCGACGATGCGGCGCTCGAGGAGACGCGCCGCGAGATCGCGGACCGTTTCGGGGAGCCCCCGCCGGCCGTGCGGCGGCTCGTCGAATACGCCCGGCTGCGCGCGCGGGCCGAGCGGCTGGGCGTCACGTCGATCACGCGCCAAGCCGGCCGCGTCCATTTGCGCTTTGCCGAAGACGCCGCGGTGGACGTCGAGCGCATCCTCGAGCTCGTGCGCTCGACGCCCGGCGCCAGCCTGTCGCCCGCCCGGGTGCTGACGGTCCCCGCCCCGGCGGGGGACGCGCTCCTGGCCGGACTGATCGAGCTGCTTCCGGCGCTCGCGAGGCAGGTGGCGTAGCCGTCTCCCGTCTCCCGGCCCTCCCCTGGAATTCGAGTGCGAGAAAGGTGTTAATAATGTCCGCCATGCGCAAGACGTTCCTCCTCTTCGCCGGTCTCTCTGCGGCCGCTGGCCTCTTTGCCGCCGAGCTCGTCGAGCAGATCGTGGTCCGGGTCAACGACCGGCTCATCACCCAGTCGGAGTTCGACCGCCGACTCGCGATGGCGGCGAAGGCACCCAACCACGCTTCCGATCCGGCCGAGTTCCGTAAGACCGTGCTCGAGGACCTGATCCGCGAGAAGCTGCTCGAGGAGCGGGCCAAGGAAATGTCGGTGTCGGCGACCGATGAGGAAGTCGAGGTCGC
>JANMPW010000284.1:0-2045 GCA_031370065.1 Acidobacteriota bacterium | reverse complement strand
CGCTCGAACAGGCCGCGCCCGAAGCCCTCAAGGACCTTGGGACCGTTGGAAGCCAGGTCGAGGTCTGGCGGGGATCGACCCTGATCGCGATGAAGCCCCAGGGCAAGCCGCTCGGTCCGCCGCCCGCCTCCGGCACGGCAGATCCCTCCGGGTGGCTCGTGAGCATCCAGGATCTGGGCGACGGCGCACGTCTCATGGTGGCCCACCCCAGGGAGTACGCCGTCCGGTCCCTGCGGATGTTTGGCCTTTCGCTGCTCCTCTCATTACCGGTCTGCCTGCTGCTGGCTCTCATTACGGGCCGCTACGGGGCTCGACGCGCGACGCGGCCGCTCGTCGAGTTCACGGAGCGAATCGGGCGGATCCAGGGGCTCCACCAGGCGGAGCCGCCGACGCTCAGCGATCCGCCACGCGAGGTCTACGAATTGGAGACCTCCTTCCGGGACCTGCTCGGACGGCTTTCTCAATCCGTCACGCGCGAGCTCGAGTTCGCGGGCAACGCATCCCATGAGCTGCGGACCCCGCTGACACGGATCCGACTCTACGCGGAACGGGCGCTCTCCGGCGCGGATGGGGCGAGCCGAACGGAGCTCGAGGAGCAGATCCGCGAGATCGACCGGATGGTTCGTCTCGTCGATTCATTGCTCATCCTGGCCCGCGACACGGAGCTGCGCATCCCACACGGGGAGAGCGAGAATCTCGCGGACGTGCTCCGCGACGCTGTGCGTCAGACCTTTGCACAGGAGCGGCAGCCGAACCTGGAGGTCCCCGACGAGGCGATCGTCCGGGGAGACGAGAGCCTCTTGCGGATCGCCGTCGAGAACCTGCTCGACAACGCGAACAAGTTCACGCCTCCCGATCGGAGCGTCGGAATCTCGCTTCGAGAGTCCGGGACCAATGTCCGGGTCGCCGTGGCGCAGCCCGGCATTCATCTGGCCGAGCGCGAACGCATTTTCGAGCGCTTCTTTCGCAGCGAAGACGCGCGCTCCGCCCACCCCGGACACGGCCTGGGCCTCGCTCTGGCGCGCCACATCGCCCGCCTTCACGGCGGGGAAGTCTCGTGCGAAGACAGCGAATCCGGAGAAGTCACCTTCGCATTGAGTCTTCCCGCCTGGCGGCCCTCGGGCGTCATCTCTGCCGACTGAGCGCTGCAGCGCCGCCTCCGCGCAAGCGACCGGGTTAGGATCCCAAACGGGTGCGACGTCGTAGGCTGCTCACGGGCCTCATTCTGCTGCTGCTCGCCGGCGCAGGCTGGTGGGTCTACAAGAACGCATCCATCCACCGGCTGCGCGCGGAGTTCCAGCCCTGGATGGCGCGGCTGGAACGGTGGCGGGATGCGAGCGAGACGGCGCGGCGCGCGGTGCGCAGCCGCGAGGCGACGGCGGCCGATCCGGAAGGCGTTGCCGACCTGCGCTCCTGGGCCTGGGACGGGCTCGAGCGGATCGGCTACGTGGATTACCGGGTGGAAAAGCCGACACACGAGATCGGCAAGACCCAAGAAAAGACCACCGGCCACGTCGTCTTCACGGTCGGCGGCTTCCGCGCCGACGGCGCGCGCATTGAGCGCGCGGCGAGCACGATCGTGACCGAGGAGACGGAGGGGCGCCCCTCACCCTCCCCCTCTCCCGCCGGGAGAGGGAGCCGATACTCACTCCAGTTCGAGCGCGCGCTATGGAACCGCATCGAGACGTCGCCCCGCTTCCACGAGGCGACGGCCGGGGCCGGCCTCGGCGCGCCCCGCCACGATCCGCCCCTGAAGCTCGTGAATCATCTGATCGCCGACATCTGGCCCGGCTCGGGCGTGGCCGTGCTCGACTACGACGGCGACGGCAACGAGGACCTCTTCGTCGGCGACGGCGTGCGCTCGGTGCTTAACCGCAACGACGGGAAGGGGCACTTCACGGACGTCACGGAGAAGGCGGGACTTGCGAAGTCGGCGACCGAGGGCGTTCCCGCGACAGGCCTCGCGGCCGGCGACATCGACGGCGACGGGTATCCCGACCTCTTCGTGTCGAACGCCTTCGGCCCCGCGCGCCTCTTCCACAACC
>JANMPW010000269.1:0-6230 GCA_031370065.1 Acidobacteriota bacterium | reverse complement strand
GCCGCGCCCTCTCCGCGCTCGATCTGGACGTCGCGGATCGAGACGCTCAGGACCTCGTACGCCGCGAAGTAGCGGCTGACGCTTGCCTTCGTGTCCGCGAGGCTGGATCCATCCGCGGCCTCGAAGTTCGCGGTGACGTGCTGGAAGAGCGCCTTGAGGTCGCGCGCGTTGGCCGCCTTCACCATGGCGTCGAGGGACCCGCGAACGGGGTCGCCCGAGCGGTCGCAGGACTCAGCGCCGCCGAGCGCGAGGAGCACCGCGAGGACGAATCCGGCCGCCCGAGCCTCTCGCATCCTGCTCATTCTGCCCCGCTTCGCGATCGACGCCGGGCAAAACCTCCCTTTTTCTTGCAGCCGGCGCAGTACGATGGTTCGTGGCCGAGCCATCCTTCGCTGCGCTCCTCGAACGGGAGCACCGCCATCTCGACGACCTCTTCGGGCGGTTTCTCGGCGCCGCAGCGGCAGGTGATTCCGGGGTTGCGCGCGAGGCCATCGTTGCGTTCGACGACGAGCTCCGCCGTCACACCGCGTTCGAAGAAGCCCGCGTGATTCCAGCGCCCGAGGGCCACAAGCTCGCTCCGCCCATAGCCGAAGAGGGGGTAGCGAGGCTCTTTCGCGAGCTGCGGCTCGAGCACGTGCAGGCCCGCGAGGTTTCCGCGATGATCCGGCGGCTCCTCGAGGAGAAGGGCGATCTCGAGGGAGCGCGACGGCTCGCCCCGAACCTCGCACGGCGCTGGGACGCGCACACGACTCGGGAGGAGAAGGAACTCCTCCCGAAGCTCCCTTAGGGGGAGACCCGCCTCTACGAGGCCGGACGCGTGCTCGGCAAGCCCTCGAGTTTTCGATAGATCACATAGGAATACGCGACCGGCCAGAGAGCGGCCAGGCCGATCGAGACGAAGATCGGCCAGACGCCCAGATGGAGCACCGAGGTGGCAATCACGAATAGGCCGGCGGCGACGAAGCACTTTCCCGCGAGCCGGTGCGTTCGGTACCAGACCTCCTCGCTCGCCAGCGTCCAGGGCGTGCGGATGCCGACGAAGAAGTTGCGCGTGATCTTCCCGAGGAGGTTGCCGATCACGACGAAGAGGACGCCGATCGAGGCGAACATCGCAGCCTGCGACAGGCTTCCATTCGCCTTCGCGGCGCGCAGCACGAGAACACCCATGAAGAGGAGGAGCCCCAGAACGGCGACCTTGAGGATTCCCCAAGCCCGTGCGAAGGGCTCCATCTCGAAGCCGCGCGGGGAGATTCGTGGCAGCACGAGGAATACGAGCCAGATTGCCGTCATGACGATCGGAAACAGGAACGCGCCCCAGAACTTCGACATCCAACCGTCCACCTGGCCGTGGATATTCCAGTGCGTCGGCATTGGGTCGGGCAGGCCCGGGTAAGCCACGGCCACCATGATCAAAGCGATGAGCGCCAAGAGAAGTCCCGCGACATCAGACAACCTCTTCACGAAGCACCTCCATCCGGCCTCTCGATGTGGAACATCTCCGCCAGCGCTGAAGCCACGTCCTCGAAGACGGTCGTATTGAGCGAATACACGATGCTCTGCCCGCGGCGCTCCGAGCGAATCAGGTCGGCCGACTTGAGCACGCCGTAGTGATGCGAGAGCGAGGCCATCGAGATTGGAAAATCGCCGGCGATCTCGCCGGCGCTGCGCGAGCCCGCCTTCAGGATGGCGAGGATCCGCCGCCGGTTGGGGTCGGCGAGGGCTCGGAAAACTTGTTCGGATCGGAGCATTTGATATTTAGCCTACCATCTAAATATACACTGTCAACACGATAAGATTTCCCACGTCTAACCTTCCCAATAACAGTCGTTTAGACCTTCATCCGAGGGCGGTCACTCGGATCGTCCGCTCGCGAGGCCCATCGAGCTCGATCAGGAAGATCCCTTGCCAGCGGCCGAGGACCGGACGGCCGTTGTCGCATGGAACGAGGCAGGAGACGCCAATTGCCTCGGAGAGAAAGTGCGCGGCCGAGTTTCCCTCGCCGTGATCGAAGCGCACGTCGGGCACCCACGCCGCGAGCGCCCGCTCGAGGTCGCCCGTGACATCCGGGTCCCACGCTTCGCCCACCGTGACGGCCGCCGTGGTGTGCGGCACCGAGACGAGCAGCGCTCCGGCGCTTTCGCCGAGCGACGCGGCAAGCCGGGCGACATCTTTGGTGATGTCGCGCCGCTCGATCGCGCGCGAAGTCCGAATGACAAACTCGGCGGCGCAGCCCATCTGCGGAGTCTACGGCGATATCCTCGCGATCAGGCCCTTGATGGACAGCGTTCGACCTCGCCGCCGCGGCCTCGTGCCGGCCCTCTTTCTCGCCGCGCTCCTGCTCTACGCAGCCTGGCCGTGGCTGCCCTTCTCGCGCGAGGCCGCGACGCCCCCGACGATCGTCTTCTACGGCTTCAGCATCCTCGCGGACGTCTTCCAGGAGGGCATCTTCCCCGCGTTCCAGAAGAGGTGGGCGGCGGAGGGCCACGGCCCCGTCGAATTCGTGAGCTCCTTCGGCGGATCGGGCACCGTGACGAACCAGGTGATCCTCGGAGTGCCCGCCCAGGTCGTTCTGCTCTCGCTCGAGAGCGACGCCGAGCGGCTCGCGGACGCGGGCACCATCGCGCGCGACAGCTGGAAGCGCCTGCCGCAGGCCGGCGTCGTGAACCTCACTCCTTTCATCATCCTCGTGCGCCCGGGAAATCCGCTCGGCATCCAGGACTTCCAGGATCTGACCCGCCCCGGAGTGCGGATCGTGCATCCGGACCCGATGACGTCGGGCGGAGCCAACTGGGCAATCGTCGCCGAGTACGGGTCGGGCGCGCGGGCAACGCCGGGCGGCCCAGCGGCGGGCGAAGCGATGCTGGCGGGAGTGTGGAAGAACGTCGTCGCGCAGGCGCCCTCGGCCCGCGCCGCGCGGACGCAATTCGAGAACGGCTTCGGAGACGCACTCATCACCTACGAGCAGGAGGCCGTTTATGACCGCGCGCGCGGCCGCCTCCGCGCCGACGTCGCGTATCCTGAGAGGACCATCCTCTCGGAGCACACGCTCGTCGTGGTCGACCGCAATATCCGGCCCCGGGAGCGGCCGCTCATCGAGCGGTTCGTGCACTATCTGTGGAGCGACGAGGCGCAGAGAATCTTCGTGAAATTCGGCTTTCGCAGCGCGACCGAAGGCTTGAACGCCGCCAACCCCGCCTTCGGCAGGATCGCCGATCCTTTCCGCATCGCGGATTTCGGCGGCTGGCGCCAGGCCCGGCGTGAGATCGTCGATCGCATCTGGAAGCAACGCGTCATGAAGCAGGACACCGGGCAATGAGCGCGGCAGCGCCGACGGCGGCCAAACGTCGGGGGGGACGTGCCACGCTCCCGGTGGGGATCGTGCTGCTCGTTCTGCTGCCGCTCATCCTCATGCCCCTGGCGGCGATCTTCGTGTTCGCCTTCCGCGGCGGCGCAGCCGACTTCTTCAAGGTCCTCGCCTCGCCGGAGGCGCAGTTCGCGCTGCGCTTCAGCCTCCTGATCGCCTTTGCGACCGCCGCCATCAACACGGTCCTCGGCACCTACACGGCGTACGTCCTTTCGCGCTACCGCTTCCGCGGCGAGCGGCCGCTCGGGATCCTCGTCAACCTGCCGGTCGCAATCCCGACGGTCGTCGTCGGCACTTCCCTGCTGCTCCTGTGGGGGCCAATCGGCTTGCTCGGCCGCCTGCTCGAGCCCCTCGGCATCCAGCCCATGTTTGCGCCCGCGGGCGTGCTGCTCGCGCACCTCTTCGTGACGTTTCCGTACATGCTGGGCGCGGTCAAGCCCGTGCTCGACGAGGTCGAGGGCACCTACGAGGAGGCAGCCTACACGATCGGAGCCAACCGCTGGCAGACCTTCCGCTGGGTCATCCTGCCCGCGCTGCGCGGCGGCCTCTTCTCCGGCGTGCTCCTGACGTTCGCTCACTCGCTCGGCGAATTCGGCGCGACCGTGCTCGTGTCGGGGAACCTGCGTCTGCGCACGCAGACGGCCCCTCTCTACATCTTCGCGCAGTTCGAAGCGGGCAACGTCGCCGCGGCCAACGCCGTCGCCGCGGTGCTGGCGACGCTGTCGTTCTTCATCTTCTTTTTCCTGCTGCGCTACACGGGGCGGCGCGGGCGCTGACGCCATGTCGATCACTCTCGATAACGTGACGAAGCGCTACGCGGACCAGGTCACCGTCGACCGCGTCAGCCTCGAAGTCGAAACGGGCGAGCTCTTCGTGCTGCTCGGAGCCTCCGGCAGCGGCAAGAGCACGATCCTGCGCCTCATCGCCGGCCTCGTCCTGCCGGACGAGGGCGCGATCTGGCTCGCCGGGCGCGACGTGACGCACCTCGCGCCGCAAGAGCGCGACGTGGGCTTCGTCTTCCAGAACTATTCCATCTTCCGGCACATGACGGTGGCCCGGAACATCGAGTTCGGGCTACGCATCCGCGGCGTCGCGAAGGCCGAGCGCCGCGAGCGGCGCGAAGAGCTGCTCGACCTCGTGGGCCTCGGGGGACTCGGCAACCGCTACGAGAGCCAACTCTCCGGCGGCCAGCAGCAGCGCGTCGCGCTCGCGCGCGCCCTCGCCTACCGGCCCGGAGTGCTGCTGCTCGACGAGCCGTTCGGAGCACTCGACGTCAAGATCCGCGCGCAGCTGCGCCAGAGCCTGAAGGAAATCCAGAAGGCCCTGGGCGTCACGACGATCCTCGTGACGCACGACCAGGAAGAAGCTTTCGAGCTCGGGCACCGCATCGGCGTCGTGGACCGGGGCCACCTGCTGGAGGTGGACGCCCCCGACCGCCTGTACGAGAGTCCGCGCTCGCTCTACGTCGCCACCTTTCTCGGCGCGGGCACCGTGCTCGTCGGACGCTGCAGCGATCACCGCGTCGTGCTCGGACCGCTGACGCTGCCGATCCCGCCGGACGTCCCGCACGACGAGGGCGACCGCGTGCGAGTCCTGATCCGTCCCGAACAGGTCGCGCTCTCCGCGTCCGAGCCGCTCCGGGACGCGCCCACCCTGGGACGCGGACAGATCGTGGAGCAGACGTTTTCCGGGGCCGTGCGCCGGACGCGCGTGCGTCTGCCCTCGCTCACCGGCGTCCGGCAGGTCTCGCCCCCGCTCCCCTTCGGGGAGGAAAACGTCCTGCTCGATGTCGCGGTATCGGCGCATTCCGAGCCTCCTCCCGAGAAGCCGTGGGTCGTCCTGGAGGCGTGGCACATCCTGCGGCAACCAACGCCGCGCCTGCTCGTCTGCGACGAAGGAGCGGGGCTCGCGCCAGCCCTCGAGCTCGCGCGATATCTGGCCGAGGCGATCGACGGCGCAGTGACCGTCCTCGGCGTCGCCGCCGATGCGCGTCGCCAGGATGCGCTGCGCGATGCGCTCGCCGCCCGCGCCGCCGAAGCGGGCCTTCCGGAAGCCACGGTGCGCGTGCGCCGCGGGGACCCCGCCGAGCAGATCACGGCGGAGCAGCGCGAGGCCCCCTACGACTTTGTGATCGTCGGAGCGGGCGAAATGGAGTCCCGCTGGGGGCGGCGGCAGGCGCCCCGGCTCGGGGAAGATCTCGTCGCGCGGATTGCGACGCCCCTCATCCTCGCCCGCGGGCGTCCGCGCAAGCCCGAGCGCGTCCTCATCTGCACGGCGGTCGGGGAGCCGGGCAAGGCGGACATCCGCGCGGGAGGATGGCTCGCACGCCGACTCGGCGCCGAGGCCACGCTCCTTCACGCGGCGCGGCCCGGCAGCAAGCCCCAGCCGATCGTACAGTCCCACCTCGAGCGCGGGGTCGCAACGTTGCGCGAGCTCGAGGTCCCGAGCCGCTTCGCCGTGCGCGAAGCCGAGAGCCCGATCGGGGCGATCCTCGCCGAGTTGCAGGAACATCCGCACGACATCGTCGTCGTCGGAGCGCCCCCGCCTCCGGCGCGCGGCTTCCTGAGGAGCGAAGACGTCACGCGCCAGGTCCTGCGCCAGTGCGGCTGCTCGGTCCTCGTCGTGCCGCAGGGCTCGTGGTGAGCGTCGGCCAACCGAGACTTGTTCCCGGCTCCTAAACCTTGCCTTGTCATCCTGAGGGCCGAGCACAGCTCGAAGGATCCCGTACTCGACGCGGGACTCTGGCGCTCGAGGACGGGGTCCCTCGCTTTCGCTCGGGCTGACAACGCTGTTACGGGTATAGCTCCCGGTAAGACTCCGAGTACAGCAAAACTCGTCGCACGTAGTCGCGGGTCTCGAAAATGGG